>JBBUEG010000054.1:9437-11452 GCA_038056985.1 Patescibacteria group bacterium
TGAGATAGCCGTCAATCTGATAGCTTGTTTTGTTGAGCTCGGATTCGCCAGTTGCGATGTGGTATAAGGTGACTCCCAAAAGCCTTAAGCCTTCTCGAAGATTAGACGCGCCGTTCTTTGCTTCAAATTGCACTTTTTCTTCATCGTGAACTTCAATCTTGTCGGGCGGAAAAATATGATAGACATTTTTAGCTAACCCCTTTTTGAATGCCCCAAGCAACGCGTTAAACACAATCACCAGCGTCTTTTCGTCCGTTCTCATTTTTTATTCCTCCTATATATATTTATGTAAAGAACCATCCCTTTCGCTTCATCCATATTTCCTATGGATGAACTGAAAGAAATCCCCGCTCAAGTCTCAAAAAACGAAACTTGAGCGGAGAAGATTTATACAAATTGCATTTGGTGTCCTTTTAAACGCGCTTCGGCGTCAGCCAGAAGCTTTTTCCAATGATCGGGTCGCAACCTTTTTGAACTGCCTTTGATGGCAAGAATTGTCTGACGATCAATTTCTCTTGGGTCAAGATCCATTTCCCAATCATTAATTGCCATCATGAGATGATGACTATCTATGCTATCCTTCCCCTCTCGTCCGGCGTATTTGTCCGCCTCAAGAACCATCCACTCGATGTCCGCGCCAGTGCAGTAAATTCCTGCCGCTGCCGATTTTGCAAACGGAGAAAAATCAGTGATCGCAGTCTGGATCTTATAACGCGCGAACATCACCCGAAAAATATCCTCATACTCGGATAGAGTTGGGAGGACAAACGGAATATTGTCGTCAGTTCTTCCTTTTCTTTTGTAAGCCGCGTCAATCAGATCGTCGCGATTTGAAATCCGCACCCAGATGACTTTACCGCGCCTTTTGGGATCGGAGCAAAACTCAAATTTCATTTGGCGCAAACGATTGGAAACTCCGGAATCCCCGCTTGGCATATCGCGCGAAGTTTCGGATTGATCCGCTTCGTCCTCTACCACGACTACCGGAGCCAGATCGTCAAGGGCGGAAAAAATCCCGGCCATAATCCTTTCCGACTCGCCCACAAACATATTGCGCGGATTTTCAATCTTTACAAAATTGAATCCGCATTCGTATGCCCAGCATTCAAAGAGGAATGTTTTGCCGGTTCCGGGAGGGCCGGACGCCAAAATGCCCATTGGCACGCGGCGCCAAACTCCTTTCAGAATATTGTCTCTCACCTCCAGCAGATATTCTTTGACATTTTCTTTGCCGCCAAAATAGTCAAATCCCCATTCGGGAATTTTTACTTTGACGCGGTCGCCGAATTCCTGCTCCAGAATCTCCTGCTTTCTCTTCTTGATAAGCCCGAGACTGATGGATGCATTATGCGCCTTGGCAAGAGAATAAATATTATCGATCTGGACTAAAGACAATCCGCTGGTAATCCGGCCAAGAGACTGAGTATTTAATCCGTCCTCCAGCGCCACGCCGTTGGTGGTAATTCTATTCTCCCACCGGTCAATTCTTGCCTCATCGTCCGGCTTTGATATGCGGATAATCTTTGCGCCCGAATGATTGGAGCGAAGAGGCTCGGCTATGTCCGTAAGACTTGAAGTTAGGAGAATTATAATATTCCCGCTCTCTTTTATTTTCCAATCTCTGGCCCAGCGCTCCAATGTCTCTACGCTTACTCGATCATTCCAGTTGGCCTGGGCCGCGGAATGATTGGGCGCCAAATTGTGGGCAAAATCAACGATCAGGAGGTTTTTGCCCGAACTTTCCGGATTCGCGTTTATCAGAGCTTTTTCAAGCAATGGCAATATCTTGTCCGGAGTTTTTTCAAAAGGCATTTGCGCCTCTATATTTTGGCGCTGCTTAGCCGCGTTTTGAATCGCGCTTTGTTTCTTCTGCTCATCAGAGACTTGGCTGCCTTCTGCCAAATATTGCCGGCGAAAGGCCTTTTCCATTTCGGCATTGGCGAATTGCAATCCCGCCGACACGGAATATGACATAATCATCTCTCTTTGCTCAAACGCCTCCAAAAGGCATTGAT
>JBBUEG010000055.1:0-8036 GCA_038056985.1 Patescibacteria group bacterium
AAAATTCTTGAAAACTCGTGCCCGATTCCAAAAGCCGCTCGGCCGCCCGCAGGCTAAAATG
Source organism: Patescibacteria group bacterium (assembly GCA_038056985.1). Taxonomy (GTDB): domain Bacteria; phylum Patescibacteriota; class Patescibacteriia; order SCPX01; family SCPX01; genus SCPX01. The sequence goes on from JBBUEG010000055.1 coordinate 62, forward strand.
GGTATTACCGCTGGTTATTCCGTCCAGCACCTCAAAAACGGTTTGCTCCGAGGCGACGGGAATATTAAGCTTGACGCTCTGCAAAGTAATATTTTTTTGAGTAAGAGCGGAAAGCTTATGCAATTCATTGTTCAATTTCCAAAGATCGGCTCCAATCCTTTCGGCCAATTCGCACGCGGCCGAAGATTCAATGGCCGCTCCCGTTTTTTTGCATTCCAACTCAATCCATTGAATCAATTCTCTCCCGAAGAGCTCCGGAAAATATTTTACATACGGCGAATCCAAAAGAATTTGTTCCAGCTTTTTGGAACTTTCTTTGATTTTAGCTTTGGTCTTGGCCGCGCTCTTGCCAACTTTTTTTGCCTTTGTGCCGATTTTGCGGTCTTCCCAAATTACGATAATATGCTCGCCGCCCGAGGAATCTTTGGCCAAAATGTCGGTCAGGATATTTTTAAAAGCCGCCGGCGCTCCCAAAGCTTTTTTAAAAATCACCAATCGGCGGCGGGAAAAAAGAGACGGCGCAAACATAGCGCTCTGTAAAAAATCTAAAGCATTGTCATCTTCGCTGTTGATGATCGACATGGACGAACCGCTCGGATCAACTTCGCGTTTGAATTTTTCCTTGATCTCTTCCAGCGCGCGCATTGAACTGAACGAATCTTCGCCGTGAAGGACGATAAGCATAGACTTGACAAAATTACTAATTTATATTATATTTACACGAATATTGTACCTTAATTTTAACCTTTCGTTAAACCTTTAACAAGCCCGCCTTCGCATATAGCTTCGGCGGACAAAGGAGGTGTCAAAATGTGCTGCGAGTTAAAAAAAGAGGAGCTGGATCCGGAACTTAAAGAAATTTTGCTGGGATTCTTGCTTGATGACGGCCTCGTCCCCAAAGATGACGACCAGTTAATTGAGTGGTTTAACCGCTCACCTTACCGCACGCTACTCAACCGACCTCTTCACGAATTTTCACTCGTACCTACAACTACATAATCAACATCTTCTTCTCTCGCCTCGGCTCCGACCATATCGGAGCCGCTTTTTTTTAACTCTTCCCTAAACTTTGAATTTTGAACTTTAAACTTTTAACTTATTTCATTTCTCCCAATTCTTCCCAATACTTGTTTCAACTATTATCGGCACGCCAAGATCGTAGACTTGCTCCATTGTTTTTTTAATGATTTTTGCCGCCTCTTCGGCCTCAAATTCCTGCACCTCAAAAATCAGTTCGTCATGCACCTGCAAAATCATTTTCCAAGAGCCCTCTTTGATTTGCGGAATTTCATAGAGCTTGATCATTGCCAATTTCATGAGATCGCTGGCCGTGCCTTGGATCGGATGATTAACCGCTTCGCGCTCGGCCGCCGCTTTCAATCCCTGATGCTCGGTCTGAAGCTCGGGGAAAAATCGCCGCCGGCCAAATATTGTTTCCACGAATCCTTTTTCGTAAGCGGCTCGCTTTATTGATTCCAGATATTTATAAATACCCTTGTGCACGGAAAAATATTTTTCAATAAACGCCTGGGCTTCGTCTCGGGAAATCCCGGTTCCGGCCGCCAAGCCCATCGCCCCCATCCCGTACATAATCCCGAAATTCACGGCTTTAGCATTGCGCCGCATTTCCGGAGTCACCTTGTCCGGAGCCGTCTCCCAGATTTCCGCGGCCGTACGCGCGTGAATATCTTCATTGTTTTTAAACGCTTCAAGCATTGTTTGATCCGAAGACAGAGCCGCCGCGATGCGCAATTCAATTTGGGAATAATCGGCCGATATCAGCACATTTCCTTTTTCCGCGATAAAAGCGCGGCGAATTTTTTTTCCATAATCCCCCCTAATCGGAATGTTTTGCAAATTAGGATTTGAGGAAGAGAGCCGGCCAGTAGCCGTGACGGTTTGATTAAAGCTCGTATGAATGCGGCCCGTGGTTTTATTGATCAATTCGGGCAAAGCGTCCAAGTAAGTTGAAGTCAATTTTGCCAATTCGCGGTATTCGGAAATTTTAGGAATTATCGGATGGGCATCTTTCAGTTTTTCCAAAACATCGGCCGCGGTGGATAGTCCGGTCTTGCCGCGCGCAACGCCCTTGGCCGATATTTTTAATCTTTCAAATAAAATTTCTTTCAATTGCTTGGTGGAATTGACATTAAATTCAATGCCGGCCAATCCGATAATCTCTTTACTTATCTTATCCATTTGCTTATGCGCTTCTTTTGACATTTCCACTAAATACTCTGCGTCTATTTTCATCCCGAAATCTTCCATACGAGCCAAAATGGAGACGAGTGGCAGATCAATTTCTTCAAAAAGCTTTTGCAGTTTTTTATTTTTCAATTCTTGAGAAAATTTTTCATACAGCCGGAACGTGAAATCCGCGTCTTCGCAAGAATACCATGAGAGTTTATCTTCCGGGATATCTTGCATTAAAATCTGTTCATTGCGTTTTTCGCCTATTAAAGATTCAATCGGCATCATCTCATAGCCGAATTCTTCAAAAACGATTTTATCCAAATTATGCTGCCGTTCTCCGGGATTCAAAATATACGAAGCGACCATGGTGTCAAAAAATACGCCACGAACGGCAATGCCGGAATGTTTGAGAACGCGGATGTCGTATTTCAAATTATGTCCGGCTTTGCCGATTTTCGGACTGGCAAACATCGGCTTTAGAAGCGATAAAAACTTGGGAAAAGTTTTTATGCTGATAAAATACGCCTCGCCCTTTTTCCAGCAAAAACTTATTCCCAAAAGATCCGCTTCCAAAGGATTCAAAGAAGTGGTTTCGCAATCAAAAACGAAAAATTCTTGCTTCTGAATTTTCATTAAAAAATCGTTAAATTTTTGCTCCGTATCAACTAAAATGTAATTTTGTTCTTTGCTATTGGAATTGGCAACGGTTTGCGCAAACAATTGATCTTGCGTTTGCGCGGGACGCACTGCCGCATTATCCGATTCTTTCAGACGGGCAAGCAGGCTTTTGAATCCCAATCTTTGAAAAAGCTCCGCGGCTTTAGCCTTGTCCGCTGGCTTAAGCTCCGCATCGCTTAATTTAAAATCAATCGGGACATCGCGGACAATTGTCACGAGCCGCTTGCTTAAAATGGCGGCTGATTCCCCTTCACGCAATTTTTCAAATACTCGCTTGGACATTCCTGTCGGCTCTTTAGCTTCGGCGCCCCTGACCGCTTCATACAATTTTTCTATCGTCTCATAATTTTTTAAAAGTTCAGTTGCGGTTTTCTCGCCAATCCCGGGCACCCCCGGAATATTGTCGGACGGATCGCCTCGCAAAGCCTTATAGTCAATCATTTGGTCAGGCCTTAACCCGTAGCGATCAATGACCGCCTTTTCGTCATACATAATCGTTTCCGAAATTCCTTGCTTCAAGGCGCAGACTTTGGTATTTTCATTCACCAACTGAAGAGCGTCCAAATCACCGGTGACAATAATACTTTCAATACCGGTTCCGCGTAGTTCTGCGTATTGTTCCGCGTAGTTCTGCGCGGCACGCGTAAGCGTGCCGATAATATCGTCCGCTTCATAACCCTCTTTTTCAAAAATCGCCGCATTGAAAGCCGCGAGCGTTTCCTTGATTATTGGAATTTGATCGTACAAATCTTGCGGCTGTTTTTCGCGCTGGGCTTTGTATTCCGGAAATTCAATATGACGGAAAGTCTTGCCCGGCAAATCAAAGGCCACGGCAATGTAATCCGGCTTCAGATCTTTCAGTGTTTTTAAAAAAATTGATGTGAAGCCGTACGCCGCGTTAACTAATTTGCCCTCCCGATTTTTCAAAGGCGGAAGGGCGTGAAAAGCGCGGTGCAAAATGGCATTGCCGTCGATGATTACAAATCGTTTTTTGGACATAACAGTTAGTGAGTAGTGGGTAGTAAATAGTAAGTAGAAAATAGAAAGATTGTTCGTGAACTGCCAACTACAGACTACTTACTACAAACTATTTCAATAGGGCATCTATCGTCGCCTTGAGCTCGTTTAAAGTCGCGGCCCAGGAAATAAAATACCCTTGATCCGAATTTGTTCTGAATATAAAAAATGACGGCACGCTGTCCACACCGAATTGCCGAGCCGCCGCAATGTCTCTTGAAACCGCTTCTTCATTTAGCCCGCCATCAAAGCAGGTATTGAATTTGTCCATATCCAGACCGATATCCTTGGCATACTCTTTAATGTCTTTGGGAAGTAAGGAAATATTTTGATGCTCAAAAAGCTGATTTTGCATTTGGCTGAATTTCTTTTGCTCATTGGCACAGAGTGCTGCCTCAGCCGCTTTTTTACTGTAAGAGTGAAAAGCTAAAGGATAATTCTTCCAAACCAAGCGGATTTTATCAGGATAAATTTTCAAGATTTCTTCCAAGGTTTTTTGGGCTTCGGCGCAATACTGGCATTCAAAATCGGCGAATTCAATGATCGTGATTTCTCCTTCGGGATTGCCGATGATCGGATCTTTTCTTTCCAAGGGTGGGATGCGGTCGGTCTTTTCAACATCCGGCGCCGGAGTGACAAATATGTCTTTATTTTTAGACGAACCGGTTTTTACGCCGTTATTTATTCCATTAAACGGTCCGATAATGCTTTGAGCGAATAGCACAATAATCACCAAACTAATGATGATAATAAAAGAGAATATTATGTAAAATGCTTTAGAATTCATAAAAAACCAAATTTCAAAGCTCAAATGTCAAATCAAATCCAAAAACCCAAATAAAAATTTGACATTGAGTCATTTGAACTTGAATTGGCATTTGGATTTTGACATTGGGATTTAGGATTCACAACTTGACCTTATACGCAAATCCCGTTTTCTTGTCCGTATAATAAAGCGTTTTTTCGTCGTCTGATAAAAACACTTTGTCGGCCGTGAAGCGGCCTACCACGCCCTGAACCTGCGTCTTAAAGCCGGTGCGCAAATCAATCTTGTATAAATCATCCGGCACCTTGTCGGCTAATTCTCTAACCAATCCGGAGCCGCGCGGCAATTCCCGAGGCACGGCGCAATAGGCGGTAGTGCCGCCGTCGTCAAAAGTGCATTTATCCACCCAAGTCTGCACACCCAAATCTTTGCGATTAAAGCCTATCCGATCGCCTTGCGCTTCCACAATCCAAAGAGTGGGCTTGTAATCCGCTTCCGGCGTATATACGCTGAAAAGGAGCCTGTCTCCTTGGGGCGACCATTCGCCTTTGAAATCCCGACCCGGCGTTATCATAGAACGAAAATTTTCGCCTTGAGTGCCGATAAAATACACTTCTTGCCTGTCCGCGTCAATTCCTTTTCTAAAGAGCGCCGCCACTTGTCCGGTGGGCGACCAATTCACCTGCACATCTCTGTCTTCGTAGCCCAAGGGCTCAATCAATTTGAAATCCGATCCGTCAAATCCGGAGGAAACCAAATACCGGCTTTCCGGATCATCGGCCATAAATTTGTACGCTATCTGATCGCCCGAGGAATTGAATGAGAAATCTTTGCCTTCCTTTGGCAAGGTATACTGCTGCTGCTTATTGAAATCATAAGCGATATTTGATCCGTCCGGAAATTGCACTATGGCTTTATCGGCGCCCGGAGAGATAATCACATTTTCCGCGTCCGGAAATTCTTGGTCAGACAATGCCTTGCGCAAGCCCGAATCTTCGGTTTTATAAAATTTATCCGTATTTTTATCATAATAAACAAATCCGCCGTCTGAAGTTGCTCCGCCGCCCAAAGCCGGAGCGATACTCACAGCCGTAGGCACTTGCTGGATAATACCGACATTTAAATTGGCTTCGAAGTTTATATTTTCATTCTCACGGCCGACTTCATTGGAATTGGGAAGTCCGTTTCTATTGTCAATTGTCGGTGTATTGCGGTTTTCTCCGGAAACGGGAAATTGTCCTCTGCCATTTACATTCTCGTTAACCGGTGCGCCCGTGGGCGCGAAAAAAAACCAATAAATCAAAAATCCCAGCCCCAAAACCACGGCAATAAATCCGAAAACGATTAGGTATGGTTTAATTTTTGCCCAAAAAATTTGCATATTTTATTATTTTATTACCATAAACCTTATCTAAAGCTGTGCTAATATAAAATGAATGAAAAAATTTACTTCATAGCATCTTCTACGGTTTCTCTGCACGACATAGGGACGAGTTTTGTTCCGCTTTTATTATGATAAACAGACGCAACTTTGTTTATTTCTTCATCAGAAAAGAGCCATGTCGCTGCATAGTCACCTAATTGACCTGCCTGCCACGCGCCTGGTATTACATAATCGTACCAATGTAGTTCTGCTTCTTTAAAAGACCTGTAAAAAGGTACCCATTTATCAGATGTTAATATAGTACATGAATTGTCATCACAATTATTACTAACATCATACTCACTCGTATTTATAACTTGTACGCCACCGCACTTACCACCAAGTTGAGATCTATCAACTCTATGAGTGAGGCCTTTTCGTGCATTTTCGCCTTCGACCCTTGTAATAGCGACATTTGTTTGACATGCACCACTTGTTAACACTCCTGTTTCTTCGTCAAATGAAATTACGCAAGCATAATCGGCGCTCCCATCAGCTGGGCATGCGACCTCCATACACCCATCAGCAAATGCTTTCTCTCTCTTTGTCGCACATTCAGTCTTATGATCTTTAGGATTTTGCTTTACGCAATCCTCATAAGCTTTATAATTTTCATAATAGACACTTCCACATAAAAACGAACCTTTATCTTTCTGATTCGTTAAAGAATTAATCGCATCAGCGCGTTCTTGACTACTACAAATATGCGTAGCTTGGGAAACACTGACGATTACCGGTTTTTCAATTTTCTCCGGATTAAACCTCCAATTCACCAAATCCGGATTGATTAGATTTAAAATCATAAAAGATCCGATGGTTAGGAATAGGCCTAGGACTGCGCTGCCGATAATGGATTTGGCTTCAGTGACTTTGGATGAATTTCCTCCGGAGAAAAGCCAAAGATAGCCACCGACCATCATCGCAATCACGGCCGCGATTCCGGCAATGCCTACGAGAAATTTATAACTAAGGGCTAAGAAATCCAGTATATCACCCTTCTTGTCTCCGTTAGAATCAATAATTTGATATAACTTTGTAGCGCCCGCTGTACATAAATCTTCAGTGACTCCTGGAATATTTACCCGCAATACAATCGTACCGTCTTTTGGCGGGCATTCTTTTTTTGCGGCAAAAGCGGATATTGAAATTGAAAATATCAATCCAATTAAAAAAATCGTGGCAAATTTATTTTTCATAAAGCACCCCAAGCGCATTTGGCGGTATCCCAATAACCGCTCAAACAAGCACCCGCGTAAAATAATGCGCCAAATACGGCGGTTTCAAATACCAATTGGATTATTATTGACACATCGACTATTGCCAGTAACAATATCTCTACTCTGCCTAGTGGCGGAACATATTTCAATTTCAAACCATTCCCTAAAATAAGCTGCAGATTCATTATTATAAAAGTAATAATAAGACCGACTAATGTCGCTGCCGATGCTCCATTGATAACGCGCAAGATTTTTTGAATTTTTTGAATCTGTTTTTCCGCGCTTTTCAAGCTATCTACCGGAGATTCGCTTTTCGTCTGCTGCTTGCGCGCTTCGGCTAGATGCTCAAGATTTTTAGTTGCCCAGCCCTGCTCTTTGGATGTTTGATTGCCGACTTCTTCGCTTTCCTGTTCTTGAAATTCCGTTTCTTCGTCAGACATACTTATTTCCACTTCGCTTCATTCACTTTCCACACGCCTTTTTCTTTCACAAAGCTAACTGTAATATCCTGATAATAAATGCGGGCATTGGTGGAAGTGCCGGTGGCTTCGCGGCGTTGGCAGGATACAGTCACCTCGGCCTTGCCTTGTTCTTCCGAAAAAGAATCCGTCTTTACCGATACGGCTTTGGTGGTGACGCCGAAATAACCGGCCGCATTATTTTTATTTTTCTTGGCATCGG
>JBBUEG010000056.1:0-2259 GCA_038056985.1 Patescibacteria group bacterium
TGGTAGCAAGAGAATTTTCAACCGAATCCGGTCCGATTGACGCTTTAGCCATAGACAAAGATGGCGATCTTTATGTTGTTGAAACTAAATTATATAAAAATCCCGAAAAAAGAACGGTGGTTGCCCAAGCCCTTGATTACGGCGCTTCTCTTTGGCGTCATAGCGACTACAATGAATTTATAAGCAAAATTAACGGAGAAATCAATAACAAATTTAAGATTAGTTTTGAGGAAAAAACTAAAGATTTTTTTAATATTGACGAGGAGCAGATTAGCATACTTCTTGAGGCAATAAAAAGAAATCTTCAAAGGGGTAATATTAAATTTGTAATTTTAATGGACGCGATAGACGATCGGTTAAAAGATCTGATTGTTTATATCAACCAAAATAGCCAATTTGATATTTATGCCGTCCAAATGGAATATTATAAATTTGAAAAGTACGAAATAATGATTCCAAAACTATTTGGCGTTGAAGTCAAAAAGGATGTTGGCGGTGGAAGAACGGGTAGGGGCAGAAAAGAATTCGAGCCATGGTGGGGACCAGTACTTAATATGAAGTTTGATGACCCCGAACAGCCAACTCCTTACTGGGCGGCACCAAATAACATCGTTCTTGAGACCCCTTGCCTCGGGGTAGTGATAAAGGCATGCAAAGATGGCATATTCTTAAGTAAGGGTAAAAAGGGCACATGGGAGGAAGTGGACCGGTTCATTGCAAGTGAAGGAAAAGAATTAAAAAGGGAATTGCCAGTAAGAGTTTTGGCTGGAACCAAAGATGATGATTATTTATATTTATGGAATAAGGATGACACCGGCAGCGATGAGCAAAAATACGACTGGCTTAAAAAAAATTTAAATGCGTATGTGAATGTATTATGGCCGCGACTTAAAAAATGGCGCGAAAAGGCATCTGTGTAATAAGCGTGCTTAATATGATCCAAACGGAACCATCACCCAAAAAACTTAAAGATCTAGAAAAAGGAATCAAAAATCAGTATTGGCAGACTGCAAAAACATACGAAAAAATTGCTCCCCATGAATATTTCATAAAAGAATGGAACGAAGAATTATTTGCGGCGCTAAGCGAAGCTATTTCCAAAGAAGGAAAAGAAGAATTTTTTAAGCTTGGAGGCACTAAATATAAATACCGATACTTTTATTTCGGCCAATACCGATATTGGGCCATTGAAGATGTCTTAAACAGAGCGTTGATTAAAAAAATAAAATACGACAAAGACGGCGCTTCTCATCAAGAGACATAAAAAAAACGATAATTTATATTAAAAATAAACATTACCAATTTTCTACGATCGTGGCAAAATGGTAATAAAATTTAAATGCCCGTTTAGTCTGGTAGTATAAAACTAGTATAAGTAATTTTTGTTATATTTCTTCAATTAAAAACAATCTGACATAGGGATCAAGTTCGTATTTGCGGATCATGTTCTCCGTTTCCCCTAAGACATCATAAGGTGAGACCCAAACGCTTTTTTGAAGCAAACTGTATCCCAAAAACATTAGATTGCTTCGCAAGATATCCCTAAAAACGCGCTTGTCTTCCGGAATGTCAAAAATCAGCATTTGCCATTTTTTATCCGCTCTTTTTTTCTTTTTCAATTTTTTTAATTTTATTTTTAATATTTTCTCGCCGCCTTTCTGAGTGATTAAAACGCCTTTTTTGTTGTCCAGATTTTTTATTTTTATATAGCCGTTTTTCTTTAAGTAATGCGCCAATCGACTGAATCTTTGCCGGCTCATTTTCTTGTCGTATGCGCGCCGAATCTGGCGCATCTCCGGGCACAGAATATCTTTCCATGTTCTAGGAGCGAAAATATCGTGAACATCGCCTAACTCCTCAACAAAATTATAAATATCCCAAAGAAGCTGATCAGTAACCGGCAATTTCATAGATTAGATTTAAGGCTTACCGTTATTAATCAATAATAAATACGAGTAATTATAATTATATCCTATTTTAAATTTATTACCAAATTCCCACGATCGTGGCAAATTGGTAATAAATTTATTTTTCCAATTTTTTCTGAATTGCCGCGCTTTGTAGTTCCCTAATTGCGTCTGATGCGATCCATTGGGCGCTTTTGGAATCAATTTTTTGAATTTCTTTGGCGGTTTTGGGAGCAAGAACATTCAAGCGCTTATTTCGCTTGCCGATTTGGCGCAAAGCCCAATTAACCGCTTTTTTGACAAAATTTCTTTCATCTATTGATTCTTTTTTAATTAACGGAAAAAACTTTTT
>JBBUEG010000056.1:2359-11097 GCA_038056985.1 Patescibacteria group bacterium
TTCATAATTCTATTCGCTTATTCGCGCGAATTAGAGATTGAGCTTTATTACCAGCTTCCTCCTCCCCCGCCGCCGAAACCGCCGCCCGAGCCTCCCCCTCCAAAGCCGCTTCCGCCGCCTGAGGCCGAAGATGGAGACGAAGCCAATGCCGAATTGGCCGATTTTGAAAAATCTCCAATACTGCTTGCGAAAAAAGCGGCACTAAAAGCCGTACCGGCCGGCCCTTGGTACCAAGAGGGCTGTTCCATATACATTCCCTCAAATTGTCTGGCCCATTCTTTTTCCACTCCCAGAGCCACGGCATACGGCAATAGTTTTTCAAAAATTTCCGGCTTTTTCTCCGGCGCATTGTGGAATTCCAATCTTCGCGCTTCAGCCACTGACATATACAGCTTCAATCCTAAAATATGTTCTTTTGCCTCAACTCCTTTTTTGGTGCGGGCCGAGATTATAAATCCAAAAATAATTAAAGTACCGCCTGACAAGGCAAAACTGATTATTCCGATAATACCGAAAAATCCGCCAAAGATAAATCCCAGTCCTATTATCGGCGCTCCTATCAAAACAAAGATGTTTCTGGTTTTATTCGGATTGGCCGTAAAATAACCCTTATCGGCCACTGTTTTATACACATCTTCTTTAGCCCTGGACAAATCTTTATAAAACTTATTTTTTAAATCGGATAATTTGACCAGATGGCCATTCGCTTCTTTGGATAAACCCTCCAATATAATTTTCTGAAATTCGTTTAGTCCGCTAAAATCGTCTTTCAATAATTCCAATACAAAATCTTTTGATTTGAAAATTAATCCATGATCTTCAATTTGTTTGATTTTTAAATACCCTTGAGTCGCCAAATAAATAATTTCGGCGGTTATGTCTTTGTTTTGGGCGTGTTCGTCTACAATTGTCCCGACTTCGGCCGGAGTCAAATTATCCGGCGGATCGTATTGGGCGATGATAATGCCGCGTCCTTTCGGATCTCTTCCGCGCGTATACCAAAGATAAAGGCAAACCGCTAAAACGATTAGAGGCAAGACAACAATCCAATTATCTCCAGCCATATTCAAAGCAGTCTCAAAGGCGCCGGGCTTTACTACGATTCCTTTAGGAAAACCAACCACAATGGTTAGTCCTTCGCCGGCCGACAATTGATTTTCATTAAAACTCACAGAATTCGTCTGCCCAAGTCCTTTTAAAATTGAATTGCATTTTTGTGTGCTGCCAAAAAGGCCCGCAAAACAATCAGTTTGAATATTTTGGCTTTCAATTTTTTGAGGCAGAATAATATTTGCCGAGGCGGAGCCGATTGCTACTGGCCATTTATCGCCGGTAATATTCCAATACAATTCATCGTGATCGCTGAAATAATTTATCGCGCGCTTAATCGTATAATTGATGGCATAAATATGACGGCCGGTAATTTCAATATTGGGATCGCCGATTTTTATTTGAATGTTATCGCCCGGATAAGAAGTTGTGAATTTATACGCAGCGCCCTTTTCGTCCGCAACGGAAATATCGGAAATGCGCAAATTGTAATTTCCGCCGCGTGCCTGATATTTTACGGGAATATTGCGGAAAATTCCGTGCTTTTGCGCCACGCCAAAATCATACTCAATCTTTTCGCTCACCTCAATCGCCGCGTCTTCGCGGATTTTTATCGTCGCGTCAAAACTGTCAATTCGTTCAACGGCAAAAACTTTAGGCGCAAACATCAACGCGGTAAGGGAAATAAAGACGAATAAAATTTTTCTCATAAAAGTATTCTCCTATTCCCGCCAAAGGCGGGCAGGCGCGCTTGTGCGCCGAAGTTTCAACGAAGGCGGAAATTAGAGATAAAGCTTTATTTCTTGTAATATTTCGCGCCCTTTAGTTTTTCCGGCAACAAATCATCATTTGTATATTTCTCGTATCCCTTGCCGTAGTCCAATTCTTTCATAAGCTTGGTCGGCGCGTTGCGGATTTTTAGAGGCACCGGCAGATTGCCGTATTTTTTAACATCGTCCGTCGCGGCCATATACGCTTCGTATGCCCCCCTGTCTTTCTTGCATGTAGATAAATATACAACGCCGTGCGCCAAATTGATGCCGCATTCCGGCAGACCGATTTTTTCCACTGCTTCAAATACTCCATTGGCCACCACCAGGGCTGTCGGCTGGGCCATGCCGACATCCTCACTCGCGAAAACCACCATCCGCCGCGCGATAAATTTCGGATCTTCGCCCGCGTCAATCATTCGCGCCAAATAATACAAGGCGGCGTCCGGCTGGCTCGCCCGCATGCTTTTAATAAACGCGCTGATGGTATTATAATGCTCTTCGCCTTGTTTGTCATAGCGCAGGAATTTTGATTGCAGGGTATTTTTCAAATTTTCAATTGTGATTTTTTTGTAAAGCTTTTCCGTGTTTTCCAACATTGTGATGGCTTGCCGGGCGTCGCCGTTGGCCATATTGATCAGCCAATCTTGCGCTTCATCGTTTATCTGCAAATTGGCGCGGGCGATAATCCGCTTCATCTCCTCGTCTGAAAAAGCATTCAAAACAAACACGCGGCAGCGGGAAAGCAAAGGAGAAATTACCTCAAAGCTCGGATTTTCGGTCGTGGCGCCAATCAGGGTCAATTCGCCGGTCTCCGCAAACGGCAACAGGAAATCCTGCTGGGCTTTATTGAATCTGTGAATCTCGTCCAAAAATAAGACCTTGGGCTTGCCGCCAGTATCGCTTTTGACAATTTTTTTAATATCGTCTTTTCCGGCCGAAACGGCGGACAATTCAAAAAACTCCGCGTCCAATTCATTGGCGTAAATACGCGCCAGCGTGGTTTTCCCCACTCCGGGCGGCCCCCATAAAATAAAAGAAAATAAATGCTTTTTCTCAATGGCGATGCGGAGCGGCTTATCGCCGCCGACAAGGTGCTCTTGCCCGATAAATTCCTCCAATTTTTGAGGCCTGATTTTCGCCGCCAAAGGCTGCATAAAAATTATTTCAGAAGCTCCTGCACGATTTTTTCAAAAGTTGCCAAAGACAAAGAACCTTCCACTTTCTGGCCGTTGAAAAACCAGGTGGGCGTGCCGCGCAAGCCGGCCGAGACTCCGGCCTGATAATCCTCTTCCACTTCTGCTTTGTATTTTCCAAAACCAAAACAAGTGGTGAATAATTTTTCGTCTACGCCGACATCTTTGGCGATTTTATAAAAAATCTGCCCGTCTTCATTATTCAGCGATTCCTGATCTTCGAAAATTTTATCGTGATACTCCCAGAATTTGCCTTGCTCGTGGGCGCACTCGCCCGCCTCGGCCGCCTTGCGCGCGAAAGAATGTATGGAATCCACCGGAAAATCGCGGTAAATGAATTTTATGTCATCGGGATAACGCGCGAGCAATTGCTTGATTACCGTGTATGACTCTTTGCAAAACGGGCATTGAAAATCAGAAAATTCAATCAGGGTTATTTTGGCATCAGCCGGCCCAATTGCCGGATCATCGGCAGTCGCCAATTTCGCGGCGGTAATCAAAGATGATGAAGAAGACGAACCGGCAATACCCGGAGTCGCTGTTAATTGGCTTGAGGATTGAGTAATGAGATTCAGCGGCACGCCTTCTTTGGCGAAATTGTAGTATTTGATGAATTGCGAAATAAAAATAAAGCCGAAAATTCCGCCGACCACTAGGATCATCCCCAGAGGAATCATCCAAAAGCGAAACTGGCCGCGGCCCTCGCGATCCAATTGATGAATGGCTTTTTTATAGCCTTTCAATTCCGTCTTCAGATGGGAAATTTCTTCCTCAATCTCTTGTTCTTTACGAAATATCTCGTCTTTCATTTCCTCGCGCTGATTTTCGTTTACTTGCTTGTCGTCATTCATAAATGCGAAAAATTAACCGCCTGACCGGCGCATTGGGTGACATTTTTTGTCTGATTGACCGGCGACAAATATAAATCCGATGAATTGAAAAATGAGACTTGACTCCACGCCACCGGCATCATTTGGCCTTCATAATATTTTACAACTTCCACGGAAAGAACGTGATTAAAATGAAAACTTGATAGAAAAATGGCCGCAAAAAAAGCCAAAAATAAAAAACTTGAAAAAATTTGATTTTTAGTTAAGCTGATTTTAGGAAAATCTTCCAAGTTTAATAAAAATCCCAGCCGCAGATCTATGGCCGAAGCGATACCCGGTGCTTGAGAAAAAAAGCGTTGATTTTCGTAAATCTTACCCATTACCGAAAGCAACGGGGCATTGAATCTGAATCCCGCGCTTGCCAAAAAATCCGCCTCCAATTCCGAAGAGAGATGATATTTTTGCGCCAAAATTCTAACGGCCGGCGAAAAGAAAAGAAGTGAAGAAAAAAAACGAACCGCTAAAGTTTTTAATACATCAAAAGATTTTAAATGCTGTTTTTCGTGAAGCAATACGGCCGTAAGTTCTCCGGTATTTAATTTTTCGGCAAATTCATTGGAAATTATTATTTTCGGCCGCAAAAATCCAGCGCAAAAGGGCGTTTGTCTGCCGCCCGCGATCCTGATATCGGATAGCGTCAAACCGGAACGATTGGCCGCGCGTGCGATTTTTTTATTGATCGCCTTGCCAGAATCCGCTTTGCGCGATATTGCCGATGTTTTCGCAACTGCCAAAAATATCCGCGCCAAAGCATAAAATATTACGGACGCGGAAATAAAAAATCCCAAAGTTATTCCGTATAAAGCCAATTTATTTGTTTTATCCAACCGTTCGCAAAAATCACTAATATGCCCGAGCAGGGCGTGCCAGCCGATAGCGGCGAAAGGCATAGCGTTCCATAAGGCAATTAAAAAAACGGCAAGGAAAATTCCTCCCAAAGCGATTATCAGCCAAAAATAATAAGACGCCGATTTGGTCATTGCTTTTTATAAGCTTTTAATAATTCTCCGGCGATTTTCGGATCAAGCGATTCAATGCCTTCGGCAAACTGACGCGCCACCAATTCCTTACCGAAATCTTTTGACAGATTATTCAAGAATTTTTTGATCGTAGTGCCTAAAAATTTTTCCTGTGTCTGAACAGCAATGTACAAAAAAGCATTGCCGTCCGGCTTGCGGCGCAGGCACCCCTTTTCAACCAGCCTATTCATCACAGTCAAAACCGTGGTATAAGCGATGGATTTCCCGTTTTTTAATACTTCAAAAACATCGCGCACGCTCCCCTCTTTCTTTTTCCAAAGAATGTCCATTATTTCCTGTTCCAATGTTCCCAATGGCCGCAACATACGATTTAAATTATTAACGATTAATTATTGGGTATTTTCTTGCATCCATACTACCTATTGTAGAAAATCCTTCCCGAAAAGTCAACCCCGAAAAACGGCTGACGATCGGCGATCCTCCGTCCATACGATGCGAAGAAATGGCAATTTACAGCAAAAGAAAAATAAATTGAAATTTCAACTCAAAAACAACTACGGCTCAAGGGAAACCTTGAGCCGATTTTTTTAAACTTCAAATAAGTATTCCGGTAGTCAAACAATTCTTGGTGTCCAGGCCAATGTTAAATGCAAAAGTACGAGCAATGGTTCAACTGAAACAGTCTACTGTATGACATTATAGATCATTCAAAATTATAAATACCGGTCTTTTAAGCTATCGTATAATTCTTCTCCGCCTTGGCTGTGCTTGTATTTATCTTTGGACATGGCAAAAACGATGATAGAAGCGATCTCAACCGGTAAGCAAAGGAAACTGAGGAACATGATCGTTTCGCTTGCAGGGATACTAATTATTTTCATGAACTCGTTATACAACAGAAAACCAGTTAAAAAAAGATTGAACGAAAATATGAATATAATAATCAAAAGCTTCTTCCATTTCGGCATCCTTGCCCTTTCAGGCTTGGCCGTTATACCCACTTTATTTTCATACTCACCCTTTTTCTTAAAATAGTAGCTGTTCAGTACTAACAGGGGTAAAGTTAAGATCATAGTGATCATGAAGAACAAAGGTTCGTGTCCGTTTGAAAAGCGATGCAACAGCAAATTAACTATTACTTCCATTTTTTCCGGCATTACCTTTTGAAATAGAGTTTCGTTAATAGTTGGGCTGTAGAGAGCCGCCACAGCCAAAAAGAACAACGACCCGATTACCAAAATATCGACGGACATGACGATACGCCTTAAGCGCTGGAATTCGGCCTGACTGATTTTTTTCTTTATTTCCATCTGCTCCATATTGTTAAATTAAATTCAAGCTCATTATTCATAATTATTTAACGCAACCGCCTTTTTACGACATAGTCTTGGTGGATATTACTTTAAAACTTCAAATAAGTATTCCAATATTCAAAAAGCGTTTTGGTGGCGAAGAGATCGCCGGCGTTGTAGCGGGCGATTTTTTCGTATTCTTTGCTGAAAAATAATTGCCCCACCTGATCGCCCGTCACCTCGCCTTCTTTGGGGCTCGCGATCCCGAAAGCGCGGCACAAAAGATGAAGCGACGGATGTTTTCGCATTGCGCCGTAATAAGTGAATTGATCGGCCAAATCCACATGGCGCGGCCCGAATTTTTGAGATGAAAGGTAGCGATTGGACATCAGATCAACCGACGGCCTGATCTGATGAATAGCCGAACGAATATTCAGGAAAGGCGCGTCAAAAGCGCGGCCGTTAAATGTGATGAATTCTTGATATGATTTGGCGCCATCCCAAAAAGCGGCCAGCATTTCATCCTCGCCCATTGCCTTATATTTGATCCCGCCTTCTTCAAAATCTTCAATGTCCTTTTCCGGCGATTGGAAATACACGACACCCTTTTCTTTATCCGCGTCCAAAACTCCGATGGCCACGATTTCGCCGGTTAAAGGCGAAAATCCCAATCCGGCTTTCAGCACTTCCAATGATTTTTCATAATCCGCCTCATCTTCTGCTTCGCGCTTGATCCACGCGGTCAGATTTTCCTTTGTTTTTTCGTCCAGCGTGTCAAAATTCACGCCGACCGTTTCAATGTCAAAAATAAGAGTGGACATAAGTAAAAATAAAAATTAAACGCTAATTCATAATTTAAATTGTACTCCCGAAAGGTTAAAAAAGCAAATTTGCTAAAAATGCCAAATTCTGTTATGCTTTAAATGATTTTAAAGAGCGCTAAAGGCGCATAATTTGCGTATGACTGCGGAAAATCAAAATCCGGAACAAGAAAAATCAAGCCCTGAAAACGAAAAACTGCAATACAAGCCGCGCCGAATTTGGCAAAGGATTATCGCGGTTTTAATTGTCGGATTTGCGGTATTTTTGGGACTGGCGTCTTATCATGTGGTGCGATCCGGAAACGCCGTATTTGCCGGACTGAATGATTCGTCTTTTTTCAGCGAAATCATCGGCTTTATCCAGAGCGGCGACAAAAAACTGGTAGGCGAAAACGAAGATCGCGTCAATGTTCTGCTTATCGGAATCGGCGGCGAAGGGCACGAAGGCGGTCTTTTGGCCGATACGATTATCTTAGCCAATATCAAGCCGTCCACCAAAGAAGTGGTGCTTTTATCCATCCCGCGCGATCTGACGGTAAATATCCCCGGTTATGGCGAGAGAAAAATCAATAATGCCAATGCTTTTGGCGCAATGGACGATCTGCCCGGAGGCGGCGGAATGTTCACGGCCCGTATTTTATCAAATGTTCTAAATACCAGCATCCCCTATTATATGCGAGTGGATTTCTCCGGATTTAAAAAACTCGTGGATGACGCGGGCGGCGTAAATATTGATGTTGATAAATCATTTACCGATTCCGAATACCCGACGACAAATTTCGGCTATCAAACTATTTCTTTTAAGCAAGGCAATCAAAAGATGGACGGCGATAAAGCCTTGAAATATACGCGCTCCCGCCATGGCAATAATGGCGAAGGCAGCGATTTCGCGCGGTCAAGGCGCCAGCAAAAAGTAATTATGGCGCTCAAAGACAAGATGCTCTCTTTGGAATTTTTGGCCAATCCGGAAGCGGTATCAAAGACTGCCGAAGATCTTGGCAATCACATCAAGACCAATTTAAAATTATGGGAAATAATGCGCTTGCGCTCGTACGCGGAAAAAATAGGCGCGGGCTCCGTGGCCTCAAAAGTTTTGGAAAATAACGAAGCCGGAATGCTCAAATCCGAGACCGGAATTGATGGAGCGTATCTACTGATGCCGCGAGAAAAAGATTTTTCGGAGATCCAAGAGTTTTCCAAAAATATTTTCAATTACTCCCCCATTTCAAATGAAAAAGCGCGGCTTGATCTTTTCACTCCGTTTGCGGCGGCCAAAGAAATAGAAAAAGTGAAACACGCGCTAGAGCCGTGGGGCATTGAAGTTGTCGTCCGCCATGAAAAAATTTCATCCGATCAATTGCAAATCCTTCCCCTTTTGGCTGATTTTTCTTCCGGCAAAAAACCGAACTCTCTTAAAAAAATAAAAGAAATTTTTCCCAAAGCGCAATCCTTGCCTTCAAGCATTGAGCTGCCGGAGCACCCCAAACAGGATGCCAATAAAAATTCTTCTTACGGACAGCCGGCGCCCGATTTCGTAATAATAATGGATAAAACACTATGAATAAACGGCCATCCTATTTAAAATTTCCAAATCTTATTGTTCTTGTCGGGCGGACCAATGTTGGCAAATCCGCCCTTTTTAATCGCATTATCGGGGAGCACAAAGCTCTAGTCGCGCAAGAAGCGCATTTGACGAGAGACCTCAATATCCAGCCGGCCGTTTGGGAAAATACGGATCT
>JBBUEG010000057.1:0-4835 GCA_038056985.1 Patescibacteria group bacterium
CGGCATAAGGATGTCCGGTGGAAGCTTAAAGCGGCATCCCCCGGGCAATACATAGCGTCCGTCCACGCTCAAGGAATAAATGAAGATGGGGAGAGCGTCTCAAGCGAGGACTCTGTTCTTCTGGATATTAGAGAATTGCGCGGCTTCGGCCGGATTTTTGAAATATTTGACCGCGTATTTTCGTTTAATTTTAGAGAATTTTAAACTTGCACATTTTCAAGCGATCATATGAAAGGATTTAACGAGAATTGATTATGCTTTTTTTCTTAAAAAACGCAAAAATAATGGGCGAATTGCTTCGCCCATAATAAAGTTAATTATTTATTCGTCAAGTATCTCGATCGGTCTGTACCCGTATTGATTAACCGCGCGAGTTGCCCAATGATTATTGCGCGGGGCCACCAGCAAAGTCGCTCTGATTTTACTTGGGTTTGAAAAATCAGCAAAACGGTTCACATCGATCAGCATTTTTGAATCATTCGGCGCTCGTCTGAAAATGCTATAGGCTGGCGGTGTAGCCATCAGTACGCCGTCTTTTGTCCATGGCCTGTCTTGGTAAACTTCGTATAATTTTAAGGCCATTTCGCTTTGATCACTTTCTTTTTGGGCAAAGCGGACAAACGGAATCCAATGAATCCATTCAGTTATTTTCTCCCCGTTGGCTAAAATGAATCCGACGGGATTGTCGGCCGGTTGAAGCGTTGAAAGATAGAGAATTCTTAATGGTCCGCCCGGCAAATGGTAATGCAGAAGAGATTCTAAATCTTTTTCATCTATGAAGCCGCTGTCAAGAAAATTTTCCCGGTACCCTGACTTACCCATAAAAGTGACAAATTTTCTCATGGCATCATGCGACTGATAATCAATGTCGCGGAAAAATAATCTTTCGCCGCGTTCTTTGATTATGTAATCCAGGTCCATCTTGATTGATTGCTCCGGCAAAGAAACCATATAGTTGCCCGCGGCACAAGAGACAAATAACTGGCAGGTGATGTAATTAACAATTAGGGAAAAAATCGGAATCCCTCTTCTCACACAGCTTATGGCTGACGCGCTGCCGGTTATTTCTGCCGGTTGTCCATATTGCTTCTCCCATCTCGCTCGCGTGTCAGGATCTCTTAAAATATCCATTATTTTTAGTTTCTTGTTTTCAACATTTACTAAAAAAGATTTAAAATACCTTGAGCGGTCGGTCGGGTCGCTGATGAAAACCGTTTTGTATCTTCTTGGGTCGCCGAACTCACTGAAAATTAATTCTTTCGGGCTGTTCTCTTCGGTAATAATGATAGACATTTTGTCATATCTTTTTAGCTGATCCACAATGGTAATCTCCGGCATAGCGTCCATTCCTAATGTATCGCTTTTTCCGTATGCCCATATTGACCGTAGAGCCTCTTCGACTGTTGAATTGGACAACGCGTAAAAGGCTGTAATAATGGCTTTAATTGCCGCATTGCAGTGCGCTTTTTCTACTCCGTACATAGTACACCTCCTTTGTTGGGGTTATTGTTGGTTAAATTGTAAAGAACTGCAGGATTTATCATTTTAATTTAAATCAAAAGGCAAGTCAATAGGGGGCTATTAAGGCGCCGGCGGGGTTGATTTTATACCAGTTTAATGATAAGATTGGAAAAATACAGTTCTTTTTAAAATTTGCGATAGATTTCAAACCCCATAACCAAGGAGGTGTAAAATGTGGTGGATGTATGATAATGTAACGATGAAGAAGATGATGATTACGACGGGGATAATAAATCTAACTGTCGGAGGTTTTTCCGTCCAGTATTTGGTGGAGTTTTGGGCCAGCTACATAAAGGGCGTCCCGGTGGACATCCCGTTTTTTCCTTGCTATATCGCAGGGGTATTTGTCGGCTCCGCCACGATTCTATTTTCAATTCTTACATGGCTAATGTCATACGCCCTTTAAATATTACCGTCTAATCTCTGGTAATTAACCCTCAATTGCAAGTTGAGGGTTTTTTTTGCGACATACCAGACCAGCGCGAGCCATTGACAATATGTTTGAATTATCAGTAAGATATAGGCGTTATCGGTTCTTTACATAACCTAAACAACGGGAAAGGAGAAATGACAATGGAAGACAAGATTATCCAAGAAATGGAGCAAACTCTTAAAAGGATTGAATTATTGGAAACGATTGCCGGATATACATTATTAGTTGTTGAGCCGGCGCAGTTTTGCGGAATTTCATTTGTCGATTATTTGCGTGCAAGCCAACTGACCGAGATTGACGTAAAATTAAAATTAGGCGAATGGGAAATTTCAGCGAAATGGGAAGTGGAGAAAGTCTTTAATAAAGATACGGCCTCGTATTCTTACAGTGCGCCATTTTCTGTCAGACTCGCGAATTCTCAAGAGAGAGTTTTGTTAAATGAGGAGGCGACTGTATCTTATCATTACCTTTTCGGCAAGGATCAGGATCTGGGAAATGTCTCGACTGTTAAAAAGTTTTTTTTGGATTTTGTCAGAGAAAAGCTGATTGGCGATCAAAGAGATTTGTTTGATCATGGAATTTTTAGCATCATTTATCAGGAGTTAGAGGAGAATGGTGAAGTTTTTCCGCCAGAGCTTAGCATATTATTTTACGAATTGGCAGAAGAAGGAGATGTAAAAGAGCTTGAGGAAAAAATCGCTCATTGCCGAAATGATGTTATTATGACAATCAGTCGGCCGCAATACATTGCCCTTTTTGACGAGGATATAAAATTTTATATCAGAAAAGCAAAAAAGTATCAAGCGTTATTTGATGAAAATATTCCGCTGAAAGAAAAGCTTGACGACAATCTGATTCTCGGCAATTATCTAACGATTCCTGGGAAAAAGCGCTCAAAAAAGAATTATTCTTTTCTTTTATATTTTGAAAAACCGGAAGCCGTAAAGCAGTGGAAGCTTGCTCTGAAAAAATTCGGTTACGCGGGAAGCTTGCTTGTATTCACCCTAAATCATCCAACTGGCGTTGATTTGGCAAAGACCGGACAATTGGACGCGATTTTTTTAGATGATTACATAGGGTACTCAAGCAAGAAATGGTGGCTGTATGAGTCGGAGGATATTGTTCGCAGTAAATTTAAAAGAACACTGCCGACTTTCGTCTGGATCAAAAGAGATCTGGAAACAGAGATGCCCCGCTGGTTTAGAAGGCATTTTAGGGCATTTCTTTGCGCGCATTTTCCTTTGGAGTAATCGAATTTGAAGCCCGATGGTGAGGTATTGACCATTGGGCTTTTTTTATTTTTGGCTATTTGACACCATCTCTTTTGTGTACTACAATATGTAGTAGAGTTATCCACATAGATAAATTATGACCTATACCGCCATATTTATTACCGCCTTTTTGGCCAGCGTCCATTGCGCCCTGATGTTCTCCGGATTTATTTTGGCGTATTCGGTGAAAAAAACGAGCGATGGCCAGGCGCACCGCGAGGAAGGAATATGGAAAAAACATTTGCTGTTTAACGGAGGAAGGATTATAAGCTTCACGATTATCGGAGCGATTTTGGGAGCGATTGGTTCTTTTTTTACCCTTTCCGCAACATTTAACGCATGGATTACGATTGCCGCGGCCGTAATTATGGTATTGTACGGATTATCAATGTTTGGAATAGTGTCGTTAAGAAAAATGAATAATTTCGCTCCGCGCTGGCTTTACAAGCTGACAAAAGATCAGGCGGGCAAAGACGGAGAGAGTCGTTTTGGAAAATTTCAGCCGGCTGTTTTAGGAGTTTTGACCACTTTAATCCCTTGCGGACCCATTCAGGCTTTGCAGATTTTAGCTTTGGGATCTGGCAGTGCCGCGCAAGGAGCGGTAATAATGTTTATCACCGGAATTGCTACAGTGCCTCTTCTAATAGGAGTGGGGGGCGCCATCACGCGCGCGGCAAAATCTTTCAGAGAGAGAATGATCCGCTATGCCGCGATCGCGATTTTGATTTTCGCCGTTCTGACTTTTGACCGCGGGTTGGCCCTGGCCGGATCGTCATTCAGTATTGTCCCGGATCTTAATAAAGTAAGAGATTCGTTTTCTGTCGTGTACGGCGCCAATGATTCCGGCTCTTCCGATGATTCGGCGGAAGCGGCCATCAAAGGCGGAGTTCAAGAATTAAAGATTGTCGCGGACGGCAGATTCGGATATTCCCCGAGCACGGTTTTTGCGAAAAAAGACATACCGGTAAAATTGACGGTGGAATACAACGGCCGCGGCGGATGCATTAAACAATTTTTGATTCCGACTTTTGGAGTAAATGCGACGCTGCCGGATAATGGATCAAAGGTTGTGGAATTTACGCCCAATAAAACCGGATCATTTACCATCACCTGCGGAATGGGGATGTATCGGGGGACTTTGGTCGTAGAGGATTAAGCAAGTTTCCAATTACCAATTTCTAATTTCCAATGAAATTCCTAATGTCAAAAAAGCGAAAAATGTAAAGCTAAAAACGAAAAACAACAACTCAAATATGTATAATAAAATAATATTATCTATAAAAGGTATGCACTGCGGATCGTGCGCGTATTTGATTGAAGACATTTTGAAAGAGCAAAGCGGAGTAAAAGAAGCGAAGGCGGATTTTGTCAAGCAAATTTGCGAAGTTGAAATTGACGAGGAAGTGAAGGCTGATGACCTTGTTAGAGTGATTCATGACATTCCGCATGAGGAGTTTAGGGTGGAAATTCAAAGTTAAAAGTTATGCCTATAGATAAAATCATTGTCATTATTGGAGGGATTGGCCTGATCGGATTCATCGTCTGGTATTTTTTGATGCGGCCGGAAGAAGAGCCAAAAAATCGCCATCATTAATTAATTCTGTTTATGG
>JBBUEG010000058.1:0-7799 GCA_038056985.1 Patescibacteria group bacterium
CCGGAGGCGGACATTGTTAAAAGTAAAAAGTTAAGAGTCAATGATTCTTTCATAATCTATTAAACAATTTCAATCTATTAAACACCACTTTCTTCATTTCGTCTATCGCTCCTTGCAAAAGTTTGTACGGCACCACTTCTTCCGGATTGTTGTTTATGGCATTTTCAATTCCCTGCCGCCAAGCGCGGCGGATTTCCGTATTAATGTGAATTATGGAAACTCCGGCTTGGATTGCCGCCGTAAAATCTTCATCCTTTGTGCCTGATCCGCCATGCAAAACAATGGGGGTTTTTCCCGCTTTGCGCAAGGCTCTTATTCTTTCAATGCTCAAATTCGGATTGGGTGCATTTTTAAACATTCCGTGAATATTGCCTACAGCCGGCGCAATCAGATCCACGCCGGTTTCTCCGACAAATCTCTCCACTTGCTCCGGACTTGTCAAATCTTCTTCGCGAATAGCAGCACCTTCGGGTATTTTATCCAAAATCACAGAACTCGCGCCAATAAACCCAAGCTCCCCCTCCACCAATACTTTGGGCTTGGTCTGTCTTACCCAAGCGACCACATCTTTTGTTTTTTGGATATTTTCTTCCAAAGATAATTTTCCAGCGTCAAAAAGTACTGCATCAAATCCGGCTTCCACGCATTTTTTTATGTTGGCCGGATCGTGCGTATGATCGGAATTCAAAAAAATCGGATAATCATTTTCTTTTTGATAATTTTTCACCATTGCGGCCGCTTGCCTTATTCCCACAAATCCCCGCTCTCCATCAGAAAGCCCGATAATAATGGGAATCTGCCGCCCGGCCTGATCGGACAATTCCTTGGCCGCTTCAAAAATGGCTTTGAGTCCCGCACTGTCTGAAATATTAAAATGACCAATAGCCACTTTGCGCTTCTCGGCGTCTTTAATATAAGATTTTAAAGATTTCATGAATTTAACTTTACGGCTTTTTTACTGGCGTTAGTGCTGGCCGGCCATTAAGCACTTCCACAATATTTTTTGCCGCGAGTTCGGACATAGTGGCGCGGGTCTCAATGGTGGCTGATCCGGTGTGCGGGGTAAGCACAACATTGGATAAATCTTTTAAACCTGGCGTTAATTTTGGCTCATTCTCGTACACATCGAGCCCAGCGCCGGCAATGCGATTTTTCTTGAGCGCCTCCACCAGCGCCGCTTCGTCAATTACCGGCCCGCGTGAAGTATTGACTAAATAAGCGGTTTTTTTCATTATCTTGAATTCGTTTTTGCCGATCAGATGCTTGGTTTCCGGAATCAGAGGCACATGGATTGAAATAAAATCCGCGTCGCGCAAAAGCCCGGGAAGACCCCGGTATTCGGCCTGGAATTTCTGCTCAAATTCTTCATTGCGCTTCACATCGTAATAAATAATTTTCATTTTAAATCCGAAAAAGGCGCGCTCGGCCACGGCCGAACCGATTCGGCCTAAGCCTAAAATACCCAAAATCTTATGATGCAATTCGGATCCAAGCATCATCATCGGCGCCCAGCCTTTGTATTTTCCTTTGCGCGTGAATTGGTCTGATTCGGGAATGCGTCGGGCCACCGAGATCATCAAAGCAAACGCCAATTCGGCCACAGCTTCGGTCAGGACGCCGGGCGTATTGGTAATCGTGATATTTCTTTGCGCCGCGTCTTCAAGATTAATATTATCAGTGCCCACCGCGTAATTGGCGATAACTTCTAATTGCTTGCCTGCCGCATCCATCAATTCTCCGTCCATCTTATCGGTCAAAAGCGCCAAAATCGCGTCCACGCCTTTTACTTTCTTAAGCAATTCATCGCGCGGAATCACGCCGTCAACTTGGCTCACCGACACCTGAAATCCGGCTTGTTTCAAAAGCTTAATACCGGCATCGGGAATTTTGCGAGTGATGAAGACTTTTTGTTTTTGATTTAACATACTTTTAAGACATTAAAGGAATAATGATACAGTTCATACCCCTCCATTCCTCCCCTTACCAAGGGGAGGTTAGGTGGGGTGATTAAATCACTTTAGGCTGTAAATTTTTCGCTTTCTTAAGCATTGATAAAATCTTCGCTTTATGCAGTAATCCTTTTTGCGGTCCGACTTCTTGAATCACAAAAGCCGAATTCATCGTGCCCCAGCGCATTGCTTCGGCCGCATCGTGTCCGTAGGCCAGAGCGGCTATGAACCCTGAAGTATAAGAATCGCCGCAGCCGGTGCGTTCCAAAATCGGTGTGTCATAAATTTCTAGAAAGCGCATAGTCTTGCCGTCAAAAGCGTACGATCCTTGCGGGCCATTGGTCATTACGAAAATTTTCGGTCCAACTTTGTACATATCGGCCAAGAGCTTTTTATGCGGCGTGCCTGATTTGTATCCTAAGAGCCTTTCCGTCTCCTCCACATTCAAAGAAAGCACATCGGATCTTTTGATAAAAAGCGCGATGGCTTTGAGCCCTAAATTCATCTGATGAGTGCCAGGATTGAAGCCAAGTTTGGTATTTGGATTATTTTTCAAATATTGCGCCACCTGCCGATGCAATTTCGGCAAAAATTCTTTTGGTCCGGCCGAAGTGAGATAAGCCCAGCGGGATTTGGGTAATTTGGGCAATTGATAATTTCTCGGCGCGTGATAAACCAAAATGGTGCGCTCGCCCTGAAAAGAAATAACGGATGAAATATTGGTGGAAGTTTTTTTGTCAACCTGAATATATCTCTCGTCAACTTTCTCCAGCTTCAATTGCTCTAAAATACTCTTGCCCTGCAAATCATTTCCAACCACCGTATAAAAAGCGGTTTTTAATCCGAGCCTAGAGGAAGCCACGGCATTATTGGTCGCATTACCGGCAATGGTGCGCACATATTTGTCAACCGCTATTTTATCCGCAAAATGCATTGTGATATAACAATCTTCTTTATTTATACCGCAATGCGTAGACGCATCGTGAATAAAAAAGAAATGATCAATTGTCGTATCGCCGATGGAGATGATGTCGTACATACAATAATTAAAAGTTCAAAATTCAAAATGCAAAGTTACAGTTTAAAGTTTAAAATTTATCGCAAACTTTTAATTTTGAATTGTAATTTTGAACTTTGAAATTTTAACCTTGAACTATGTATCACTAAGTTAGTAATTAACTTGATTTCTTCCTCTTTATAACTCTTTTGCAAGCTTTAACTATCTCCCTCGCCGTCATACCATACTTCTCTAACAATTCATCCGGCTGGCCGGATTCGCCAAAACAATTAGGCATACCGACCGCTTCAATCGGAACGGGGTGATTAGCGGTGACGCATTCGGCAATCGCCCCTCTCAATCCCCCGGTAATCTGGTGTTCCTCCACTGTCACAATGGCGCCCGTCTCTTTAGCGGCCGCTATGATTGTTTTTTCATCCAAAGGCTTGATGGTGTGATTATTTATCACGCGCACTTTTATTCCTTCCTGCGCCAATTTATCAGCCGCTATCAATGATTGATAAACCAGCGGCCCGCAAACAATTATAGACGCGTCCTTTCCTTCATGTAAAATCTCCGCCTGCCCGACTTTGAAAGGAGTCTTATCGGTCGTAATCACCGGAGTCTTTTCCCGCGTGAAACGGAAATATACCGGCCCTTTTATATTAGCCGCGGCAATAGTGGCTTTTTTGGTTTCAATGGAATCGCAGGGTACTATAATCGTCAGATTGGGAATCGCCCGCACGGATGCGATGTCTTCAAGCGCCTGATGCGTGGCGCCGTCCGGCCCCACGGAAATTCCGGCGTGCGCGCCCGCCACTTTCACATTGGCATTGCTGTAGCAAACCGACACTCTCAATTGATCCCAGCATCGGCCCGGCACAAACACGGCATAGCTTGCCACAAAAGGAATTTTTCCGGACAAAGCCAATCCGGCCGCAATTCCCATCATATTTTGTTCGGCAATTCCGCATTCAATAAATCTTTCCGGATACGCCTTGCCAAAAGCGTCCACTCTCGTAGACGCGCTCAAATCTCCGGTAAGCGCTATCACATTTGGATTAATCTTACCCAATTCAACCAATCCTTCCCCATAACCAAATCTCGTCGGCACCTGCTCTACATCTTTATCAAAAATTTTGGGATTTAGATTTAATTTTTTGTTAAGCATATTATTCGTGTTCTCCCCTGATTCTCCCGCCTAAAGTTCTTAATTGATGAAGAGCGTCTTTGGCCTGTTCTTTATTCGGGGGTACGCCATGCCATTCAAATTTTTCTTCCATAAATTCCACGCCTTTGCCCGGAATGGTATGGCAGATAAGAACGGTCGGCTTTTCATTAATCGCTTTGGCTTTATTGCACGCGTCAATAATTTCGCAAATATTATTTCCATCCACATCAATCGTATGCCAACCAAAAGATTCGTATTTGTCTTTCAAGGGCTCCAGTGGCATCACATCTTCGGTAAATCCGTCAATTTGAATATTATTCCTGTCAATAATATTGATCAAATTATTCAATTTATTTTTTCCGGCAAACATCACCGCTTCCCATACCTGCCCTTCATCCTGCTCCCCGTCGCCCATAAAACAAAAAGCGTGGTATCTTTTTTTATCAATCTTTCCGGCCATGGCAATGCCAAGAGCTTGCGAAATCCCCTGCCCTAAAGGCCCGCTGGAATTATCAATGCCCGGTAAGGCTTGATTATGCGGATGGCCTTGCAAACGGCTATTTATTTTTCTCAAGGTGGTCAATTCCACTTTGGGAAAATATCCCCGATGCGCCAATGCCGCGTACAGCACGGGCGCGTAATGTCCTGCGGAAAGAACAAGCCTGTCCCGATCCGGCCAATCGGGCTTTTTCGGATCAATATTCATCACGGCAAAATACAAAGCCGTAAAAATATCCGCGGATCCCAAAGGACCGGCGGAATGTCCGGAATTAGCGGCCAAAAGCATTTTAATAATGTCCTGCCGCACTTCGCAGGCGGTTTTTTCCAATTTTTTTATTTCTTTATCCGTAAGAAAAGGCATAAGCAATATGAATTATATCATATTTTTTAGCTTTCGTCCAGTTTTTGCGAATATAAGCGTATTTATTGGAGGAATTATTATCCGATTGGGTCATTCGTCTCTTAACGCAATAACCGGATCAAGACGCGAAGCGCGCCGCGACGGTATGTAACCGGCGGCCATAGATACGCCCATTGAAAACAAAACGACAAACAACATTAAATATGGGGGAACATAAAATGACAAAAAATCGGCTTCTCCGCTATTTTGCAAATAAAACGAAACAATCATCTCAATAATCTTTGAAACAATAATCCCGAAAATCACTCCAGCGATTCCCCCGAATAATCCGATATACGCCGATTCAAACAGAAAAATCCTCCGCACATCTTTATTTCTCGCTCCAATCGCTTTCATAATTCCTATTTCCTTTGTTCTTTCCAAAATAGCCATAAGCATGGTATTAATCACCCCAAGCGAAGCAACCGCCAAAGCGACGCTTCCGATCACGCCAAGAATAATCTGCATAATTGAAAAGATTTCACCGAACGATTTGGCCATATCTTCAAAACTGGTCGCTCCATAACCCATTTCAATGATTTTAGCCTTGATCTCGCTGACTTTCTTTGGATCAGCCGATCTCACCACAATACTGCCGTATAACTCAGGGTCATCTTTGGCCGCTTCTTTCGCCAGAATTTCATTATTTATGCGAATGCCGGTTTTGTAGGGAATCATCGCTCCGATCATTTTGTCTTTTTCATCCATTACGCCGATTATTTTCAGCTTAAATTCTTTTTGCTCAACCTTGCTGTCGGGATTGATTAAATCGTTGAAATTTTTCAAGACCGCCTCCTGGCCGATAATTTTGTCCGCCTCCGAATAACCAAAAATTTTGGCCATTTCGTACGGAATGATTATTGAATTTTCTTCATCCGAAGTAAAAAAATTGCCATACTTAATCCTCTCCATTGCGGATTTTTGAGCATATTCCAATGGCGATGATTTGGAAGCATAGAATTGCGCCGTTTTTCCGTTAAACGCCGCTTCAGCGGAAAAACGCGCTTGAGCGTACGCATCCTTTACTCCGGGAATTTTCTTGAATTGATCCATTGTCTTGTCGTTTAAGGGCTTTTCTTTCAATTTATCAATCGTATTAACGGTAGCGATACCCATTCCGGCAGAATCGTAATTCGCGCCGGTCACAAAGATTTCTTCCAATTGGGAAAAATCTTTCATCAAATCATCATTTGTTTTTTGCAATCCGGCGCCAAACGACACCAAAACAATGATAGCCGCGGCTCCGATCGCAATGCCGAATGAAGTCAGAAAGAACCGCAATTTGCGCCTCATTGAATTTTTCAATCCAATGGACAATGCGCTCAGAAAGCTCAATCGCTTTTTAATTGATTGTTTTTCCGTATTTTTATTCGCCGATTCCTTTAATTTTTTTTCGCTGGTGATTTTCCCGTCCGACATTTCAATCACTCTATCGGCGCAAGAGGCGTAATCCTTATTATGCGTGACCATAACGACAGTTTTTCCCCGCCGATTCAATTCCTTTATCATTTCAATTATTTCCCCGCCGGTCCGCGAATCCAAACTGCCGGTCGGCTCATCGCAAACAATAATTTCCGGATCATTGACCAAAGCTCTGGCAATCGCCGCTCTTTGCTGCTGGCCGCCCGATAATTTGGCCGGCACGCTTTTCGCTCTTTGCAAAAGACCGACGCCATCCAATGTTTTATCGGCGGCCTTCTTTTGATCGGCTTTGCTTGCTCCTGAAAACTTCAACACCAAAGCTATATTTTCCCGAATATTCAACGAATTGATAAGATTGAATTTCTGAAATACCATTCCGATATTATCGCGGCGGTAAAGAGCCAATTCGTCCGATTTCATCTTGACCAAATTTTTCCCGTTAAAAAAAATATCGCCGCTGCTTGGCCGATCCATTCCGGACAAGATATTCAGCAAAGTTGATTTGCCTGAGCCGGACCGGCCTAAAATCACGACAAACTCGCCGTCGTTTATTTTCAGATTTATATTTTCAAGCGCGCTCAAATCTCCGTCTTCCAATTTATATATTTTTGAAACCGACTTAAATTCAATCATTGTTTTTTATTTTAATCATTTTTAATTTCTTTTTGCAATTCTTTCAATGTAAGTGCTGGATTTTCCTCGCCAAATATACCGCTTCCCACCACTAAAAAATTCGCTCCGGCCTTAACGCACCGGCCAACAATCCCCTTTTTCAACCCCCCGTCCACCTCAATAATACCTTTGGGCCACATCGCGCGCAAAAGCTTGATTCTTTCAATGGTTTGAGGCAAAAATTCTTGTCCATCAAATCCGGGATGAACGCTCATTAAAAGAACCAGATCAATTGATTGCAAATACTCTCTCGCCCGTTCCAAGGGCGTATCCGGATTCAAGGCGATCCCGACTTTTAATCCCAAAAATTTTGCTTTTTGAATCGCACTCCAAATATTACCATGCGATTCCAAATGAAATTCCACAAGATCTATGCCGAAATTTTTGCAGTCATTCAAATAAGCCTCCGGTTCTTTCACCATCAATTGCGCTTCGCGGATCAAAGATGTTTCAATGCTCGCGTACTGGTCAACCGAAAGAGTTTTATTATCCACAAATTGCCCGTCCATCACGTCAATTTGGACGCGCGAAACATACGGCTCAACCAATTTGATTTTATTTTGAGCATCGGCAATATTTTGGCTTAAGATAGCGGGGACAATCTCTGTAATGATAACTTTTAATTCTTAACTTTGACTTTTAACGGGCGAAATCACGATCGTCAATAGTCAATAGTCAATAGTCAAT
>JBBUEG010000058.1:7899-10976 GCA_038056985.1 Patescibacteria group bacterium
AATGGTTAATACTATCCCTTCTTTGGTCCTTTTGATTTATTGTGATTATTATCCATTTCTTTCGTGAGCTTGATTAGCCGTTTGACGAGCATCTTGGGGTCAGCGTCATAGATTACAAATCCGTTGCCGCGCTTGGCAGTCCGGATAATATCATCAAAATATTCCGTGGTGCCGCCGCTGCCTAGCAAAATGCCGATCGGCTTCCTATCTTCAAAGGCGCTAGTGAATTCATTGAGAGTGCCAATCCGGCCGCAAACAAAAACTACGGCATCGGATGAGCGAATTAAAAATAAATTCCGGCCCGTGTAGCCAAAGCCGGTATATACAATTAGATCTAAATTCTCCGTCGGCAGGCGGTATTTACCCGTGTGTTCGCGCAGACTCATTGCCGGCGATATGCCGATACATACGCCTTTTTCCATTTTAGCGCCTTTAGCCGCCACAGCCGGCAGGCCGGTGGTAGCGCCGTTAATAAGCACTTGCCCTTGCCGGGCGATTTCCTTCCCGATTTCCAATGATTTTTTTTCCATCTCCTTGCCGCAAATATTCACGGCCGCTCCCGATACGCAAATTTTGTATTTCATATGTTTTGCGATTTACGAATTAGGATTTAAGACTTATGAATTTGAATCGCGATGAAACGATTCTTAAATCGTAAATCTTACATCTTAAATCTTTTTACTTTCAATAATTTTGATTTTCTTCAATCTCCTTCTGTGTCTCGCTTCTCCGGAAAATTTTTCTTTGAGCCAAGCACTGATGATTTTTTTAGCCTGCTCTGCAGACAGGCTTTTGCCGGGCAAACACAGAATATTGGAATCGCCATGCGCTCTTGATTGTTTGGCGGCCGCGACGCTATAGCCTAAGGCGGCTCTGATGCCCTTGAATTTATTGGCAGTCATACAGACGCCTTGGCCGGTGCCGCAGAGCAAAATGCCTTTGTTTGATTTGAGAGATTCTTGAACCGCGCGCGCCACTTTTTCCGCATAATCCGGATAATCGTCATTAGGCGACAAATTATGATTGCCGAGATCCGCAACTTGATATCCTTGTTTTGCCAGAAAATCGCGGATATTTTCTTTTAATTTAAATCCGGCGTGGTCCGAGGCGAGATAGATCATAAGTTAAAAATTAAAAGTGCAAAATGCAAAATTATTGTTATCCAAATTTTTTAAAAAATTTGGATATCCTAAACCTTGAACTTTTCACTTTAAACTTTGAACTTGGTGGGTGCGGCTATTCTTAATCCACTCCTTCCACTCTTCCAAAGCGCGGAGCTGATATTCGGTCAGATGAATTTCCGGCCGCTTTTCTTTAATTAATTTCAACGCGTCTTCCAAAGTCCATCCTTGGGCTAAAAAATAGGCTGCCACCAATGTCGGCGATCGGCCATGGCCGTTCAGGCAATGCACCAAAACTTTTTTATTATGCCTGATTAATCCTTCCAAGACTTTCACGCCAATTTCCATTTGCGCGAAATTCGGCGCAAAATCATCTTTGGTCGGCAGCCACAAATAAGCTTCCAGGCCGATGGGAGTTTCCGTTTCATTTTCCTCCAAATTAATTTCCGCGTTAATCCCCTTGTGCACCAGCTCGTCTTTCAAATGGACTTTGCAGCACGCGTTTGCCCCAATGTAAATTTGCGAAGTAATTTCGCTGTATTCAAAAATCGGGTGATCAAGGTCCTTTGCCATATAACATTACAAATCCTTATAGTCATTTAGCCGCTACGCAGATTTCTGCGGATTAATACGCTGATCAACGCGGATTTGCGTGAATCTGCGTATCCATCTGCGTTAATCAGCGTAAAGGTCGTTATGGTTACTAATAGTATACCAAAATTTTCCGCTTTTGGCAAATTTTGGCTTTTTTATTCTTCCCTGAATTGAACCGGCGGCGCTTTGGATTCTTCTATAGTTCCGAATTTGGCTTCGTACTTGGCAAGATTTTCCTGCAAGGCTCTGGCAATGCGCTTCATATGTCCCGGCGAGGTGATTACTCGCGCCGCCACTATTCCGTTTGGCGGAAATACATCCATAAAATCCATTACAAACTCTTCTTTCGTATGTAGCACTTGCATTGTGTTGGAATAAACGCCCTTAAGCGTTTCATCGTTGATTTTAATGTTAATGTTTTGACTTTGCTCCGGATTTTTCTCCTGCATAATAAAATATTTTTTAAATAATAATACATTACCATTCTACTCTATTTTCAGGAAAAATAAAAACTCACTCTTTACCGGATGCGTGTTTTATCTCCTGTCAAATGTCGTGTATGTGACGATCGTCTAATATACGACATTAGTTGAATCTTTGAAATTTGATATTACCCGAATTTTAATTGCTTCAAGCTTCCGGTTTTGCTGATGGCAAAAATTTCCACATAAGAAATTATTTTTATCTTGTTTAAATCTTGTATGAACTCATGAGGCAATTTGGCTTTCCCGGCCCAAACGCTTCTTTGCAGCATATCGAAATTTAAATTCTTAAGAGCTGAACGCAGCCAAACGCGCTTTTTCCTCTCATCTTCCGGAATATCAAAAATAATAATTTTCAAACCGTCATCGTTCTGGCTTTGATATTTTGCGTCGGGCATCGCGTCATCTTTTTTCTTGCGCAGGATATTCAAAATCTTTTCACCTTTTTGCGTTAAGCGCAAAAATGATTTTTCGCTTTTCTTAATATCCTCCACCAACTCATCTTTGCGCAAGCGATAAAGCAAATCATCAAACCGCCGCTTCTCTTTTTTGAAAGTTTTCAAATTCTCTCTGGCTTCCCTGAATTTTCTCAATCGATATTCCCCTCCGCGAAAAGAAGTGCCGTAAGGCATCGTAAAAATTAAAAATAATTCCTCCAGCGCTTCGCCGGAATTTTCAAGAACTTCTAATATTTTTAATCTATTTTCGCCTTTCATGTTTAATCCCGATAAATCGCATTAATTTACACTTCATTAACTCTGGCATTAACGGGCTTTACTTCACTCTCGTTTTATTTTAACCTTATTTTATCATTATAGCATAATGCCTTTATGTCGTACATATGACGATCGTCTGATGTACGACATACTGTAAATTACTT
>JBBUEG010000059.1:0-5820 GCA_038056985.1 Patescibacteria group bacterium
GCTTTGGCCTCCAAAAACATTACGGGAATGTGATTAAATCGGAATGCCAAATCAACCCTGCCGCCGGAAACATTTTCTTCGGTCGTTACTTCATTGTCGGTCGCGAGATTGCGCATATCCCAGCCAAGAAATTCAAAAAGCGGCTCAATGAATTCATTGCGGGTTTGCGCCTCGTTATAGGATTTTATATTTCCCGCTTCCGCTACTCTTTGATATTTCTCAACGAGTTTTTGAATCTGTTGTTTGGCTTCATTTTTTGTCATATTACTGCCCCCTTTAATGCTTAAGGGTCTTTTTAACTCTCACTAATGCTTTGATAAAATAATCAATTTCCTTTTTAGTATTATACACCGCAAAACTGATTCTTGCACACGCCGGAATTCCGAGAACCTTCATAAGCGGCATAGCGCAATGGTGGCCGGAGCGAATGGCAATCCCCTCTTCGTCCAAGAGCGAGGCCAAATCATGCGCGTGGACTTTTCCCACATTAAAACAAATTACTCCCACTCGTTTTTGCGCTGTCTTGGGACCGTAGATTTTTACCTCATTCAAGACTGAAAGTTTTTTTATAGCGTAAGCAGTCAATTCTTGTTCGTATTTTCTTAATTGCGCCATGCCGATCTTATTTAGATAATCAATCGCCGCTCCCAATCCAATAACGCCCTCAATGTTCGGCGTACCGGCTTCAAATTTAGAGGGCAAGTCCTGATAAATCGGATCCTTGTCAAAATTAACTTCTTTGATCATTTCCCCGCCTCCCAAAAACGGCGGCATTTTTTCAAGTAATTCTTTCTTTGCCCATAAAACGCCAACGCCGGACGGCCCCATCATTTTATGCGATGAAAAAACAAAAAAATCGCAGCCCAGCTTTTTGACATCAACCGGCATATTTGGAACACTCTGCGCTCCGTCAATCAAAACTGCGGCGCCAATTTTTTTTGCGGCTCTGGCAATTTTTTCCACCGGATTGATAGTCCCCAAAACATTGGAAGCGTGGACAACGCCGACCAATTTTGTTTTTTTGGTTGCTAATTTCGGCAAAATTTTCAAATCCAATTCTCCGTTTTTTGTTATGGGGATATATTTTATGATAGCGCCAACTTCTTTTGCTAAAATCTGCCACGGCACGATATTGGCATGATGCTCCATTTGGGTAAGCACGATTTCATCGCCCTTTTTAATATTTGCCCGCCCCCAGCTATAGGCGACTAAATTTATACTTTCGGTCGCATTGCGGGTAAAAATGATTTCACTATTGTTGTTCGCGCTAATAAATTTTGCGGTTTTTTCCCGCGCTTTTTCAAAATCAACCGTAGCTTTTTCCGAAAGCCTATGAATGCCTCGATGTATATTGGCGTTGCTTGTTTTATAAAAATTGGAAACGGCCTCAATCACTTGCCTTGACTTTTGCGCCGTCGCCGCATTATCAAAATAAACCAAAGAATGGCCGTTTATTTTTTGTTTCAAAATAGGAAAATCTTTGCGAACATCTTTCAAATTAGACATATGTATTAGTTTATCAGCGAGTTAACGAGTTCACGAGTTAACGGGTTATTTGATAAATTCGAATTTCGTGCTTCGGATTTTCTTGATTAAAACTCGTTAACGCGTTAACCCGTTAATGAATCAAATTCAACAATTTAACCAACGGAATTGTCCATTTCCAATAATATCAATCTATTTAATTCAATCGCGTACTCCATTGGCAATTCTTTGACAATCGGCTCCACAAATCCGGATACGATCATGGCCATGGCTTCTTGTTCGGTCAGGCCTCTTGAACGCAGGTAAAAAATCTGATCATCGGAAATTTTTCCGGTAGTCGCTTCATGTCCGGCCGAAACCTCGTTCTCATAAATTTCAAGATGCGGATAAGTCTTGGCGATTGATTGATCATCCAATATCAGCGAATCGCAACGGACATGAGTCTTCGCGCCCTTGGCGCCCTTGGCGATTTTTACCACTCCGCGATAAATCCCCTGCCCTCCGCCGCGACAAATGCTTTTACTCACTACGGTGGAAGAAGTATTGGGCGCGCCGTGAAAAACTTTCGCGCCAGTATCTTTGATCTGGCCGTGACCGGCAAAAGCTATATTTAGATGATCCGCCCGCGCACCCCGGCCGACCAAGTAGCTCGCCGGATAAAGCATTGTAACCCCGCTTCCCATTGAGCCGCCCACCCACTCTATGCTCGCCCCTGGGCCCACAATCGCTCTTTTGGTATTTAGATTGTAAACATCTTTTGACCAATTTTGCACAGTAGTATAACGGACTTTGGCGTTTTTTTTCACAAAAATTTCCACCACGGCCGAATGCAAAGATTGCTCCGAATACTGCGGCGCCGTGCATCCTTCTATATAATGAATTTCCGAGCCTTCCTCGGCGATAATCAGCGTATGCTCAAATTGCCCTGATCCTTTGGTATTCATCCAAAAATAAGTCTGCACCGGCAAATCCACTTTCACTCCTTTGGGCACATACACAAAGCTCCCCCCGCTCCAGACCGCGCCATGCAAAGCCGAAAATTTATGATCCCCCATCGGCACGCATTTGGTCATAAAATATTCTTTCACAATATCCGGATATTTTTTTACGGCCGAATCCATATCGCAAAAGATTATGCCTTGCGCTTCATACTGCGCTTTCAATTTATGATACACAGCTTCGGATTCAAATTGCGATACCTGTCCCGCCAAATATTTTTTTTCCGCCTCCGGGATTCCCAGCTTATCGTAAACTTGCTTGATTTCTTTCGGAACATTTTTCCAATCTTTTGCTTTTTTAGCTCCCGGCTTGATATACATAGCCAATTTATCAAAATCCAATTTTGAAAGATCCGGCCCCCAATTCGGCATTGATTTTTTCAAAAATATATCAAATGATTTAAGGCGCAATTTTCTCATCCACTCGGGCTCTTGCTTGTGCCAAGAAATTTCCTCAATCAGCCGACGCGATAGACCTCGTTTGGAAACATAAGACATTCTGGTTTTAATAGATTCTAAATTTAGAGCCATATCAAATTAAAAGTTAAAAGTTCAAAATTCAAAGTAGCAGTTCAAAATTCAAAATTAATTTCAAAATAACTTTTAACTTTAAACTGTAATTTTTAACTTTGAACTTTGGATTTTGAACTTCTCCAGCCAGCCGTATCCTTTTGCCTCTATCCTCTCAATCAAATCATTTTTTCCCGATAATGCTATTTTGCCGTTAAGCAAAATATGGGTTTTCTCCGGCCTTAAAAGCTTAGCCAAACGCTGGGAGTGAGTAATGAGAATAACCGATCGGCCATTTTTCAAATAGTTTTTAATTTCCTGCGCCGCCAGCCGCAAGCCGTCCGCGTCCAGCCCCGAATCCGGTTCGTCCAAAATCGCCAGCTTCCAAGGCAAAAGCGATGACTGGAAAATTTCCGATCTCTTTTTTTCTCCGCCGGAAAAACCGTTCATCTCTCTTTCTAAAAATTTATCGCCAAATTTGAAGAGTTTCGCTTTGGCGGCAATTTCCGCGCCGATTTTTAACAAATCATTTTTCTTAGGATTAGCGCTCAAGGCGCTTCGAGAGCGCCTAACCAAAGTCCCCAAAGAAATTCCGGGAAGATCGGGCGGATTTTGAAATTGCAAAAAAATACCGGCTTGAGCTCTCTCTTCCGGTTTTAATTTCAGCAAATTTTTCGCGCCAAATACGATGCTGCCTTTTGAAACATTGTACGCGCCATTGCCGGATAAGATTTGGGCCAAAGTGCTTTTACCGGAGCCATTGGGCCCCATCAATATATGAAGCTCGCCTCTGCCTACTTTCAGGCTGATTCCATTGAGAATTTTTTTGCCGGAAGTTTCCGCGTGAATATTTTTTATTTCCAAAAGCGCCATATTATTTCGTGATGGGACAGGACAGGCAGGAATTTGAATCCGCCGGATTATTTTTCAAGGAATAACGGACTTTTTGCGACTCTTTTTTCGAGCTTACCAATCCCGCTTTTTTCAAAACATCCAAGTGATAAGAAATGGTGGGCTGGCGCAGGCTGAATTTTTTGACAATCTGCCCCACGGTCGGCTCTTTTCCGTTTCTCACGGTCTCCAATACTTTCACCCTGGTCTTGTCGGCCAGGGCGTCAAAACAAATCGGACAATGTTTGGTAAGCATAAATCTTATGTCATCAAGCTTAAATCCTGAAACCTGAAACATAAATTATGATTCAAGTTTCAAGCTCTATGTTTCATGTTATTATTGATATATAGATAATAATCTATAGACCAAATTTTGTCAAACCAAAAAATCCGCTACAAAGCGGGTTTTTAAATAATGCGGGTATTTTAAAGAATTATTCCACAATCAGCTGGCCGGTCATTTTGCTGTGGCCTTCGCCGCAGATCCAGGAGCAAGAAAAATTAAAAGTACCGGATTTTGAAGCCGTGAATTCAACTTTGGTGGTTTTGCCGGCCGGCAGCATTTCGTCTATATTGAATTCCGGGATCATAAAGCCGTGCGCCACATCGGTTGCTTTAATATTGAGCGTCACCTTATCACCTTTTTTCACTTTGATTGTCTTCGGCTCAAAATCCCAAGACTTGGCGGTCACCGTAAATGTTTTGGCACTTGGTCCGGCCGATTTATTGCTATTTGCCGCCGTATTTTTATTGTCCGCCGTAGCCTCGCGCGAAGGCGGAGAGTTTACTAGCGTATTCAAATTATCATTTATTTGATTGACATTTGCGGCGCTCGCGCTATTTAAATTATTATTCTTTGAATCTTCCGCTCCTTGGATATTATCTTTATTTGAATTGCTTGAGGCCTTGTTCGCATTGCTTGGCGCGGCCGTCTCCAGCGATATGATAAAAAATCCGGCAATAGCCAAAAGAACAATAATCGCTATTCCTAAAATTATATAAATTGTTTCAATCTTTTTAATCATAGCTTGAGCCGATTGCTGTTTTTTCGGCGATCAATAATGCCGTATTGGTGCGCCTCCAGATTTACATAATCCCAATCAATATTTTTCATAAACGATTCAATATAGGCTTGATGGTCCGGATTACTTTCGGAAGCGTATGAATGTTCGCAACAATCAATGGCCAGTATTATTACCGCGTTCCACACGCCTCCTGCTTGAGACAAATCCGCCAAATAATTGACAAGCTTATTGTCATCCAGATCATAAGCCAGGATTACCCAGCCGCGCGAAGCAAAAGCCGCCGCCATAAATTCTTTTTTCCATGCTTCGTACGATCCGAAATCATCCTTGATCATTTTCGCTATTTCTCCGACGGGCGTATTGGTGCCGGCGCCCATTTCGGCAAAGTAAGCTTCGTGGAGCTTGACCGCGTTTTTCTCCGCGACTTCTTCTATTTTAACTTCCCAAAAATCCTGCGGCAAAGTATGTTGGCTCGCATTCAACGAATCTATTTTATTCTCAATCGCGTTCAATCGCTTGACATGATCGGCGTAAACTATCTCGTGATGCTTTTTAATCTGATAATCGGAAAAGCCTTTTAAGCTCTGGTATTTCAATGGTTTGAATTCACGGGATCGATGCATAATATCCTTTCGTACGCGTTAATTTTTCGCTTGTAAAATTTCCGCTGATAATTTCGCGAGGTCTGTCTCCGGATCGGCTAACCGATCTCTAATCTCATCAATTCTCGCTTCCGCTTGCACCAATTTGGTCAAAGGCATACAAGCCGGGAGGCAATTTAATATTGATGCGCCGGAAATCCGGCCGTCGTTTATGAATATACGGATGTAGCCGCCTTGCTTTTCTCGCAAATCGCGAGTGATCACTTGCGTTTCGGGCGAGGCCTGCGTATTGCCGATAAAGCCGATATA
>JBBUEG010000060.1:0-3233 GCA_038056985.1 Patescibacteria group bacterium
ATAGTGGCGTGGCCGTGACTATCAGAAATGGCAAGGGAGGAAATGCCGTAAATATCGTCATTGACGCATCAAATGCGCCGGGAGGTTTTGATAAAAGAGTAGTTGTTCTGGACAACGATAAGGGGGATTCCGAAATGCAACGAGCGAGACTTGAAGCAACGAATCGAGGTATTGAACTTATAGAAAATACGCCATGTTTAGAAGCCGTACTACTGGCTGTTTTGAATGATGGTAAAAATTATCATGATAAACAGTCTGCATGGTGCAAACAACAATTTCAGTCAGATTATCTTGATAAGAAAAAGAGGACTGATTAAGAATATGAAAACACCCAAATACATTCGCAATATTGGCAAGCACTGGTCTCCTACTGAAGAGAAGAAGCTGGGTCAAATGGCGAGACAAAACACGCCTACACGGGTTATTGGATTAAAACTTTGCCGACCAGAAGCCGGTGTTCGGGGCAAGGCACATGAACTCAAAATTAGTTTGCGCCCACCAAACCAATCGCCATACAATCGAAGAAAGAAATAATGGAAATCGAATCACTACAACAAATTTTGGAACGGAGAAAAGAGATCGAGCAGGAGCTTGTGGATATGCTCAAGGAGACCAACCCGCCTTCGCCAAAGGCTACGGACGGGCAAGAAATCGGTTACTCCTTGATGGACAGGAAGTCGTAGTTGTAAAACTTCGCAACTTTCTTGGTATTGTTCATTTTATAAAGGCAATTCACAAAATACTGATATTATTAAAGCTCTTGACCGAATTTTCGTCTTATGTTATCATATTTTTAGAAGCCCTCCGGGGCTTTTTTAAAGACCAAAAAAACGGAAAATATATGGGCTTGATCCGAAAAATCATTGACTATTTCAAAACCTCCAAGGAGGAGATTAAAAAAGTAACTTGGCCGACCAGGGAGCAATTGATCCGCGACACCATTATCGTTTTGGTTGTTTCCGGAATTCTGACGCTTTTTTTGGGCGGATTGGATTATTTGCTCAATATCGGATTGCAGGAATTGATTAAATTTAAAAAATAAATATGGCCAGGCAAACTCAACAACAAGGCCGGCGCTGGTATGTTATCCATACCTATTCCGGATACGAAGACAATGTGGCGAGAAATCTGCATCAGCGCATTGAATCAATGGGTATGGAAGACAAGATTTTTAATGTCTTAGTGCCCACGGAAAAAAGAATTAAAATAAAAGCCGGAAAAAGAAAAGTGATTGAAGAAAAAATTTTCCCGGGCTATGTATTGGTGGAGATGACGGTGACGGACGATTCTTGGTATATGGTGCGAAACACCCCGAATGTCACCGGCTTTATCGGTTCCGGCACGACGCCGACTCCGATATCGGACGAAGAAGTGAAATCGCTCCAGAAAAGAATGGGCATTGAAGAGCCTAAATACAAAGTTGACATTGAAGTCAACGCGCCGGTCAGAATCACAGACGGACCGTTCAAAGAATTTGAAGGCAAGGTTTCGGAAGTGGATGAAGCGCGCGGCAAGATCAAGGTGCTGGTTTCAATGTTCGGACGGGAAACGCCCGTTGAGCTGGATTTTTTACAAATTAAAAAAATATAATTTATGGCCAAAAAAATTAAAACAATGATCAAATTGCAAATTCCGGCAGGCAAAGCCAATCCCGCGCCTCCGGTGGGTCCGGCATTGGGCCAGCACGGTTTGAACATCCAAGATTTTTGTGCAAAATTCAATGAGGCGACTAAGTCATTGGGCGACGACATTATTCCGGTTGAAATCACCGTATTTGATGATCGGACTTATTCGTTCCGCACCAAGCTTTCGCCCGTTCCCAATATGCTGAAAAAAGCGGCCAAGGTTGAAAAAGGATCCGGTTCGTCTTTAAAAACAAAGGTGGGATCGGTCACACGCCAACAGGTGCGGGAAATCGCGGAAAGAAAATTACCCGATTTAAACACGGAAAATGTTGAATCGGCAATGAGGATGGTGGAAGGCACGGCGAGGAATATGGGACTTACGGTGAAAGACTAATATGAAATACGCTTGGGTTCGGACAATATATTTGTATGTGGTCTCTCTCGTCACCTTGATGATGATGATTTTTTCCGCGTCACAGCTCGTAAATATGGCGCTCAAAGTTTGGGTATTTCCGGAAGCCGGAAAAGTGGAAGAAGCGCAAATGAAGGGTATGCCGAGCTCATTTTATCCGGGAAGAATTGATGATAAGACGGGCGCCCAGACAATAATTGACTGCAAGGAAAAATGCGGATTTAGCGATGATCAGAAAAAACAAGCGGAAGCTTGGCTCTCCGATTACGAACAATGGAAGAAAAATTCCGGCAATACGGCGGGCCAGCGCCAATTGGAAGCCGTACGCGCCCTTTCAATGCTTTTGGTGAGCATTCCGGTTTTTTGGTACCATTGGCTTTTAATCGGCCGGGAAAGAAAGGAAAAATTGGCGGAAAAAGAAGTTGCTAAAAGTTAAAAGTTAACAGTAAAAAGTCAAAAGTTATTATTATTTATTTGTGGGACTTTGCTTAAGGCGAAGGTTCGTACCACGAAAGGACATTATGCCAAAACAATCAAAAAATTACAAAAATGCGGTAAAGATTATTGATTCAAGCAAGGTTTATTCAGTGGAGGAAGCGGTTGATTTGGTAAAACAAACCGCCAAAACCAAATTTGATTCGTCCGTGGAAATCCATATGAAGCTCGGCATTGAGCCGAAACAAGCGGATCAGATAGTGCGGGGGACCTGCGTTTTGCCGTACGGCACGGGAAAGATTTTGCGCATTGCGGTTTTTGCCGAAGGAGACGATGTGAATGTTGCCTTGCAAGAGGGCGCTTCAATCGCCGGAGGAGACGAGATTATTAAAGATATAAAAGAGACGGGGAATTGTTTTTTCGATGTCGCGGTGGCGACACCGGCGATGATGAAAAAATTGGCGCCAATCGCCAAGACCTTGGGGCAAAAAGGCCTGATGCCCAATCCGCGCAAT
The DNA here is from genome assembly GCA_038056985.1 of Patescibacteria group bacterium. Lineage (GTDB taxonomy): Bacteria > Patescibacteriota > Patescibacteriia > SCPX01 > SCPX01 > SCPX01. The sequence goes on from JBBUEG010000060.1 coordinate 2,988, forward strand.
GAAACCATTACGACCAATATTAAAAAAACGATGCAGGATTTACTGAAAGGCAAAGTGGCTTTTCGCAATGACGATTCGGGCAATATCCACCAAATGATCGGCAAGGCTTCATGGGATAAGGAGAAATTAGCGGAAAACGCCAACATTTTTATTCAAACAATTCGCAAAGCCAAGCCGAATTCAGCCAAGGGATCCTACATTCAAAGTATTACAATGAAATCTACCATGGGCCCCGGCATTAAAGTA
>JBBUEG010000060.1:3333-11344 GCA_038056985.1 Patescibacteria group bacterium
CCCTATCAGGGTATTCAAAAATGGATTGAAGACGGGTTTATTAAAAAAAACGGGCCGTTTTTAGACGGCCAGATTCAGCCCGCCAGTATTGATTGTACTTTGGGAAACAGAGTTCATCGGGTGACTTCAAGTTTCTTGCCAATGCCTGGCGAAAAAATATCCGATATCCTCAAGGCGAAAACTCTTTACGATTTTGAGCTCGTCCCCGGATCGATTTTGGAGCCGAACGCTTGTTATGTAGTTCCGCTTCAAGAAAGCTTGAAAATCCCCAAAGGTTTTCAGGCTTACAGCAATCCGAAAAGCTCAATCGGGAGGATTGATGTTTTTGTCAGGCTTCTTACCGATGGAAATTCGCAATTTGATGTTGTTCCCGAAGGATACGAGGGTGATCTTTTTCTGGAAATAATTCCTTTAACTTTTGTCATTGCAGCGGCGCCCGGAATCGCTCTTAATCAAATACGGTTCAGAAAAACTGACGCGTTTTTTTGCACAAACGATGAATTGCGCGCGGTTCACGAAATGGAAGGATTAGTTTTTGATATTGAAGGCGTTAGAATTAAAGAGCCGATTATTCGCAACAACGCTCTTTTTTTGACGGCCGATCTTCAAAATCGGGAAGTGGTCGGATTCCGCGCCAAGCACAATGCCACCGATGCGATTGATCTGACTAAGAAAAATTTTTATGATCCTGAAAGATTTTGGGATCAGATAAAAAAACCGGCTGATGGAGAGCTGGTTCTGGTGCCCGGAGATTTTTATCTTTTAGGGTCAAATGAAAGAATTTCCGTTCCGCCTGATTACTCGGCCGAAATGGCTTCATATAATCCGCAGAGCGGCGAATTGCGCGCGCATTACGCCGGATTTTTTGACAGTGGATTCGGTTTCCACGATGGCGAAGCATCCGGCGGCACGACGGCCGTTTTGGAAGTGCGGGCGCACAATGTTCCTTTCCGGCTTACGCACGGACAGGAAATTTGCCAATTCGCTTACGAAAAAATGATTACCCGTCCGGAAAAGATCTACGGAAAATCAATAAATTCCAATTACATCGGTACCGCCCCTAAATTGCCCAAATTTTTTAAGAATGTGTGGTAATCAATTATTCTCATCTTGCTCTTTTCATTAATTTTTAAAATTTTGGTTCCAGGCGATTATTGTGATTAATGGCAATAAATCTCATAAATTTTATTTGCTTAATTTATTTAAATTTGGTATTCTGTAGTTGCGTGGAATTACAATAAAACTGGCCAAAACACGCAATATTTCAGTTGAGGATTTAATGAAATAAATAATATGAATGGCAATCATAAAATTATTATTGGCGACTCCCGCGATATGGCGGAGCTGCAAGACAAATCCGTTCATCTCGTTATTACTTCGCCGCCCTATTGGCAATTAAAAGATTACGGAACTTCTGATCAAATTGGTTTTGACGATAGCTATGAAGATTATATTAATAATCTCAATTTGGTTTGGAAAGAATGTTTTAGGGTATTAAATGACGGTTGTCGTCTTTGTATAAATATCGGCGATCAATTCGCCCGTTCCGTGTATTATGGACGATATAAAATAATCCCTATTCGTACGGAAATAATAAAATTTTGCGAAATTCAAGGATTTGATTATATGGGGGCCATAATTTGGCAAAAAGCGACAACGATGAATACTACCGGCGGGGCAACCATAATGGGCAGTTTTCCTTATCCGAGAAACGGAATAATCAAGTTGGATTACGAATTTGTTTTGATTTTTAAAAAATTGGGAGAAGCACCGATAGTATCAAGGGAAATAAAAGAAAAATCCAAAATGTCCAAAGAAGAATGGAATCAATATTTTACCGGACACTGGAATTTTAGCGGCGCAAAACAAGATAAACATTTGGCAATGTTTCCTGAAGAATTACCAAAACGGCTTATAAAAATGTTTAGCTTTGTGGGCGATAAAGTTTTAGATCCATTTTTAGGAAGCGGTACCACAACGCTTGCGGCAAAAAATTTAAACCGCAATTCAGTTGGATACGAGATCAATAATAATTATTTACCCACAATAAAAGAAAAAATCGGGGCAGATAAAGAAGATCTGTTTAAAAGCGCAGATTTTGAAATTATAGAACAGAAAAATAAAGCCCCAGATTTTAAAAATGAAATCTCAAAACTGCCATATATTTTTAAGGACTCAATAAAATTTACTAGAAAAATTGATCCCAAAAAATTAAATTTCGGTTCAAAAATTGATTCTGTAAATAACGAAAGAGTTGATTTATATTCTGTTAAACAAATTATAAACCCCGAAAAAATTTTGTTAAATAATGATTTAATGATTAGGTTAATTGGAATTAAGACAAAAAAGGAAATGCTTGATAAAGCAATAGAATTTTTACAAACCAAACTAAAAAATCAAAGGGTTTTTATTAGATTTGATAACTCAAAATACGACAGCGACAATAATTTATTATGCTATTTATATTTACAAAATAAAACTTTTATTAACGCCCATTTAATAAAAGCCGGCCTTGTAGATGTAGACGATGAACTTGATTATAAATACAAATTAAAATTTTTTAATCTAACACAATGATATGGCAAAAGAATGGATATTAAATCAAGCGAATATGCGATGGGGGCTAACCCGAAAAAGTAAGGTTGGGCCCGTCGCGGAGTTAATTAGAAAATGTGCCCCAAAGACACTAAAAGATTGGGAAAAATTTTATTTAGACAAAGCCTATTCAAAACAGCATCTTGAGCAACTCGGGAAAATATTATTTATTAAGGTTACTGATATTTGTAAGGCCGAAATAGAAAATGTTACAGAAGAAGATTGTATAAATTTCATATACAATTTGGTAATAAACAGAACCTTCGATGGCTATCAATCGGAAATCCAAACAATTTACGGACAGCTTGAAAAAATTCTTGGAGTTAAAATTGAACCAGCCCCCGACGAATGGGATAGAGGATATAATGTTGATTATTTTATTAAAATTAACGATAAATACATCGGACTTCAAATAAAGCCGGCGGGTTATGAATATATTACGCAGATAATCAACGAAAGAGAACAGCAGAAAAAGACGCACGAAAAATTTACCGCAAAATATGGCGGAAAGGTATTTTATATTATTTCAATAACCGAAAGCAAAAATAAAATAATCCAGAACCCGGAAGTAATTAAGGAAATAAAGAAAGAAATTGAAAAATTAAAATAGGCGGCGCGAGTGTATATAGAGGGAAAAAATAAAAATTGAGAGAAATAAAATAGCCCAAAGGTCTTGAGTAGAAGAAGATAAATTAGTGGAGAAACGCAGGTTTGCACCCGCCTTTTCCACTTCATTACCCCCATGCTTGTCGTCTACTCAAGGCCTTTGGGCTAAAATTAGCAAAGATTTTTATTACTTTTTAGGTAATGTATTAGAATAGCACCATATGAAAAACTTGTCAAGGGTATTAGGCTTTACTTATAAATCAACACCTTTAAATAAACTTTCGGCCGGCGCATTGATATTGCCTTTTTTTTGCAAGCAAAAACCGGAAAATGATTTGAAAGAATTTGATGAAAATATTTCGGGGGCGATTCAGAAAGCGTTAAAGAGAGGAGACTTCACCGGCAAGCCGGGAACTGCTCAATTGATCCATCCGTTAAGCGGTAAAATTGAAAGAATTGTTCTGACCGGATTGGGAGATAAAAGAAAAGTGACGCGGGAGATTGTCCGCCAAGCCATCTCGGCGGCGATAAGCAGCCTGAAAAATGTTCAATGCGCTGATGCGGCTGTCTTGGCGCCGGAGATTGATTCCATTGACGGCAAAGATTTAGGACAGATAATTTCCGAAACTGCCATACTTTCCGCTTATGAATTTACGCAGTACAAGAAAAACGACGATAAGAAAAAAGTTTCTTTAAAAGAGATTTGCGTATTGGCGGATAAGAAAAATTTAGGCGCGATAAAAAGCGGCGGGGAAATTGGCGAAAAAATAGCTCTGGCCGTGTGTTTGGCGAGAAATCTGGCCAATGAGCCGGCCAATGTGGTGACGCCGGCCACTTTGGCTTCCGAAGCGGTGAAAATGGCAAGACAAAACGGAGTCAAGTATAAAATTTTGGAACTTAAAGATATGAAGCGGCTCGGGATGGGTGCTTTATTGGGAGTGGCCAAAGGATCGGACGAACCGGCGAAATTCATTGTTCTGGAGTATAGACCGAAAGAGTATAAAGTATTAAGTATTAAGTATAAGGATAAAAAGATCAAAGATAAGCGATTAGGGATTCCGACAATTGCGCTGGTCGGCAAAGGCATTACTTTTGATTCGGGAGGAATTTCCATAAAGCCGTCGCAGAGTATGGATGAAATGAAATACGATATGGCCGGCGGGGCGGCCGTGATTGGGGCGATGCAGGCGGCGGCTCAATTAAAATTACCGATCAATTTGATCGGACTGATTCCATCAACCGAAAATCTGCCGTCCGGCACGGCGCAAAGGCCGGGGGATATCGTGCGGGCGATGAACGGAAAAACCATTGAAGTTTTGAATACGGACGCGGAAGGCCGGATGATTTTGGCGGACGCTCTCGTTTACGCGAAAAAATACAATCCGGACGCGGTAATTGATTTCGCGACGCTTACCGGCGCGATCGTGGTGGCAATCGGAGAACACGCCTCCGGACTTTTTTCCAATAATGAAAACTTAGAACAAAAAATTAAAAGAGCGGGCGATGTTACGGGCGAAAGAGTATGGCCTATGCCGATGTATGATGAATATTACGAACAGATCAAAGGCGATTTGGCCGATATAAGAAATATAGGCGGCAAAGAAGGGGGCCCAAGCACCGCGGCAAAATTTTTAGAGCAATTCACGGATTTCCCTTGGGCGCATCTGGATATTGCCGGCACAGCCTGGACCACCAAGCCAAAACCATATCGTCCCAAAGGCGCTACCGGTGTTGGCGTACGGCTAATTATTGAATTTTTAAAACATTGGCAAAAGGATTAATTCTATGTATAAGAAAATACTTTTTTGCGCAATAATTGTTATTGTATTTGTATTTTCAATTGGCGTTGACGCCGCTTTACCCAATAATTTTAAAAGCGGAAATTTGGTAAAAATTCCGGATTTGCCTACGGACATTGAATTTGCTCCGGACGGCCGGATGTTTGTATTGGGTAAAAAGGGCAAGGGATTTATCGTGAAAGACGGCAAGCGTAATTCCAAACCGTTCATAAGCCTTAAGGTGAGCTCGGAAAGCGAACGGGGACTTTTGGGCATTGCCTTTGATCCGGATTTCCAAAACAATCGCTATATTTATCTTTATTACACGACCGGCAAGGGCAGCTTGAAATACAAAGGCAAGCCGAAAAATCGCGTATCGCGCTTTCAAATGAATCCTAATAACTTGGACATCGCTGTTATAAAAAGCGAGAAAATAATTTTAGACAATATCGCATCGGATGCCGGGCATCACAATGCCGGCGCTTTGAAAATCGGGCCGGACAAAAAATTATATATTGCCGCGGGCGACGGAGGAAAAAATAATAAAAATTCCCAAAATTTGGCCAATCTTTCCGGAAAAATTTTGCGCGTAAATCTGGATGGAACTATTCCGGCGGACAATCCTTTTTACGGACAAAAAGGCAAGCGCGGCGAGATCTGGGCATACGGCCTGCGCAATCCGTGGAAATTCGCTTTTGACGCGAAAGGCCGGATGGCGATCGCCGATGTGGGTCTGGCAACCTATGAGGAAATAAATATTGGCAAAAAAGGCGCGAATTACGGCTGGCCAAAGACCGAAGGGCCGAATCCTAAAAATATCAAAGGCCTTGTTTATCCGTCTTACTATTATTCTTCAAAAGGCGGCGCGGCCATCGTGGGCGGAGAATTTTACAGCAGCTCTCAATTTCCCGCCAAATACAAAAACGACTATTTTTTCGGAGATTTTGTGAAAAATTTCATCCGGCATATCAGATTTGATTCAAAAGGCAAAGTCGTTTGGGTAAAAACATTTGACAAAAGCGCCGGCTGGATGACGGACATAAGTTTTGGTCCGGATGGCAGCTTGTATTACGCGGTCGGCGACAGCGGTTCGGCCGGCCACATCCAAAAAATTTCGTATACGGCGCAATAAGATCCGTATTGAAATGGGCTGGTTTTTGGGGCGGGAATTTGGTATAATTGAATAATGATAAAAAAGACCGATACAAGTGAAAATGATTTTGAAATTGCGCCCAGAATGATGCAGGCGCAAGGCGTTGGCAATGACGAAGAAAAATTTGAAAATTCTTTGCGGCCGAAAAATTTGGGCGAATATATCGGCCAGGATAAAGTAAAAGAAAATTTGAAGATCGCGCTTGAAGCCGCGAAAAAAAGAGGCGAATCCGTGGAGCACATACTTTTGCACGGTCCGGCGGGTCTCGGCAAGACGACTCTGGCCTATATTGTGGCCAAAGAAATGGGCGCGAATATCCGTATCACCTCGGGTCCGGCTATTGAACGGGCCGGAGATTTGGCCGCCATTCTTACGAACTTAGAGGATGGCGATATTTTATTTATTGACGAGATTCATCGGCTCAATAAAATGATTGAAGAAGTTTTGTATCCCGCAATGGAGGAATACGCGCTGGATATTGTGGTGGGCAAAGGTCCGGCCGCGCGGACTCTGCGTTTGGATCTTCCGAAATTTACCTTGATCGGCGCGACGACAAGGGTGAACGCCATTTCCGCTCCTTTGCGCGACAGATTCGGCATCCAGCACCGGCTGCAATTTTACGATTTGCCGCAAATGCAAAAAATCGTGGAACGGTCCGGCAATATTTTGGAAGTGGATGCGGAAAATTTGGCGGTGCAGGAAATCGCCAAGCGTTCGCGCGCCACGCCGAGGATCGCTAACCGCCTTTTGAAAAGAGCGCGCGATTTTGCCGAGGTAAAAGGAGACGGCATTCTCACGCATAGTCTTTCCCGCGAAGCGCTGGATCTTTTGGAAATTGACGAATACGGCCTGGATGAAATTGACCGCCGAATTTTGATATTGATCATAGAAAAATTTTCCGGCGGTCCGGTTGGCCTTAATACTATTGCCGCGGCCGTGCAGGAAGAAATGGATACCATTTCAGAAGTATACGAGCCGTTTCTGATGCAAAGCGGATTTTTAGCCCGCACCCCCCGGGGCCGAATAGCCACGGAAACAGCTTATGAATACTTGGGGCGGAAGATTTCGGCGCGAATGATTTGATGGGAAATTTCGCATATTTTTGCTTCATTATTTTTTTGAGTTATTAGTAAATTAAATTAATTTTTTATGAAATCAAAAGATCCGCAAGAAATCAAACCGAAGCATTGGTACGAAATGGGCTTATCTGATATGCCGCAAAAACAGCCGGTTATTGCTTGGATTCTTAGAATAACGGTCGGGACGGCGCTCGGGGCGACGCTGGCTCTGGCGCTAACCATTACCAATTTACCTCAATTCAAATCGCGCGCCCAGGTCGGCCAACAGACAGTTGATCAGCCGGTTAACGCGGTTAATAATATTTTTAAGCCACAAGCGGCCGCTACGGCCGTTCTTTCGTTCTCTCCGGCCAGCGGAGATTTTAAAATCGGAGATATTTTTTCCATTGATATTCAATTAAATACCGGCGGAGCTCAAATTGTCGCCGTTTCAGCCTATTTGCGCTATGATAAAGCAAAATTGGAAGCCGTGTCCGTTGATCCGTCATCATCGGTATTTACTTATGAAGCGGAAAACACCATTGATGCCGCCAATGGAAGGATCTTAATCACTCGCGGCCAGCCCACTCCCGGCCTGAATGGCGCGGCATTGCAAGTGGCGCGCGTGAATTTCAAGGGCTTGGCGGCGGCAAGCTCCTCGGCCATCACTCTTGATTTTACCGGCATAGATGCCAACGGCGACAGCGGAGCGATATTGAATGACGGATTGGGATCCGATGTTTTGAATACCGTATCAAACGGATCGTATAATATTTCAGCCGCGTCTTGCGCTGAAAATTGGACTTGTAATAATTGGTCCG
>JBBUEG010000061.1:0-1036 GCA_038056985.1 Patescibacteria group bacterium
CTTTGATATTGGCGATTTCTTCCGGTGTCACCGAATAACTGGCAATGCAGCCTGGATGAATTTTCCGCACGAGGCGCTGAGCCATCACCAAATGAATCGTGGATGACACCAAAAAAGGCTCAACCTCCATATCCAAAAGCCTGGGCAGAGCCATGGCCGCGTTAGTCGTATGCAAAGTGGTAAGTACAAGCTGCCCGGTCATGGCGGCATTGATGGCTATTTTGGCCGTTTCCGCGTCCCGAATTTCTCCCACCAGCACCACATTGGGATCTTGCCTCAAAAGAGAGCGCAAACCGGCGGCAAAAGTAAGGCCGACTTTAGGATTTACTTGGATTTGGTTGATGCCGGCCAGATGATACTCCACCGGATCTTCCACCGTGGAAATATTGATTTCCCGGGTATTGATTATTTTAATCATCGCGTAAAGCGAAGTGGTCTTTCCGCTGCCGGTCGGCCCGCAAACTATAGTCATTCCAAAAGGCCTTTTAATGGACGCTTTGACAAGCGCCAAATCTTGATCCGTAATTCCCAAATCTTCCAAGCTGTATTCGCGGCTGCGCTCGGAAAGCAAACGCATTACCACTTTTTCCCCCTCGGTGACTGGCACGATGGATACGCGCACATCCAATTTTTCTTTGCCGATTTGCTTTTGCAATTTCCCGTCCTGCGGAGCGCGGTGCTCATCCGTGCGCAATCGGGACAGAATTTTCAGACGGGTGATCAAAAGATCATGAATGCTTACCGGGAAATCAATAATGTCGTGCAAAATGCCGTCAATGCGGAAGCGAACGATTGTCCGCCCGCTCTGCGGCTCAATGTGAATATCGGATGCCCGGCTGTCGTAAGCGTAATCCAAAAGCGCGTCCATCATCCTGATCACGGGCAGATCTTTGCCTTGCCGCTCCACTTGTTCGGGGCTCATGCCCGCCAAGCTCTCAATATTGGCTTGCAAAATAGTTTGAAAATCTTCTTTGACCTCGGCTTTGTATTTGGTGAGCGTATTTTCAATGTCCCGCTCCGTGGCGTAATAGGCGGT
>JBBUEG010000062.1:0-7225 GCA_038056985.1 Patescibacteria group bacterium
CGGAGAAACGCCTTCTTTATTTTACCAGCTTTTCCGGAAGAATGCCAAAGTCTGGCCAGATGCTCAAGACGCGAAAATTCCCGATGGCTTTTTTTTGACGCAATCGCTGCCGCTGATAAAGGAATTGCTTCAATGGCGCGGAGGTACAGCGCCGTGCCTCCTAAAAGTTCTTCCACTCCCCACCACGGCATAGCCGATGCCCACCAGTATTGATCGCTGGAGAGCGCTTGATCAAGGAGTCTCTGTGCTGCGAGGTATTTTTCATTCTTTTTTTGGCGGACAAAGCGAAGCGCCGTATTGGAGATGCCCCACTGTATTTTTTGAAGCGCGTTGCCCGGATATTGCCAGAGAGGATATGGGATGCCGCGCTTGAGGTCTTGAGAGCGGGAAGACCAAGACGATGCGCCGGGAGAAACTTGTTTATGGTCGGAGCAGACGCGAAACAATTCGGAGTGCGTCAGCATATTAATGGACGGATGCTCTATGATTTCCTCAAAGCGATTGTCCATTTGCGGAGAATGGTGGCCGAGATTTTCCCCGTCAAAAGCTGTGATCAGCATATCGTCGGCGCGCCGTTTGCCGATCAGGGAAAGAAAATGATCGGCCGATTTGACGATCGCGGTCGTAAAAAGATCGGAAGCAAAGCGAGAACGGAAAAAAAAGTTAAGATCGGACGGCCCGTCATAGCAGGCGGTGGTGATATTGCCGGTTTTTTTAAGCAGCGGATTGACGGCAATCTCGTCCAAGATCACCCACTCAAATCCGAATTTCTTCAAGACGGGCGCAAGTTTGTTGTCCCAGCACATTTCCGGAGGAAAAAACCCTTTTGGATTATATGACTTGCCAAAATATTTTTTATTGGCCAGATTATTAAGCTCAATTTGACGCACCGTTTCCTTGAGCGGAATTAAAGGAAGAATGGCGTGGTATTTCGCGCTGCCGACAAATTCTATTTGTCCGCGTTTGGCTAAAAGTCCGAGTGCCCGCAAAAGAGGCATTTCGCCATTAGCGGCCAACTGTTCCGTGAGTGTCGCGTTGATATTAAGAGTAATTTTGGCCTGCGGGTGTTTTTTTAAAATATGAACAATTCGCCAATAGCTTTGTTTGGCGATTTTTTTGGTTATTTCTTTTTTTTGCCACGGCGGCTGGTAAATATGGAGGAAGGCGGACCAGATCATAGATTTTTTTTCTTCATCGCAATTTTGTATAAATCAACATATTTTTTGGCCGGCAGTTTCCATGAATAAGATAATTGCATCGCCTCCCAGATCAGGTGCGTCCAAATTTCAGGGTATTGATAAGTCTCAATGGCGCGGGTGATGGCGATTAAAAGATCTTCTTTGGTGTAGGCCGTAAAAACAAAGCCGTTGCCCCGCCTGGTTTTAGGATTGAAATTTTCAATCGTATCGGACAGTCCGCCGGTCTTGTGCACAATGGGAATTGATCCGTAGCGCAGGCTTTTCATTTGGGAGATGCCGCACGGCTCGTAATGAGAAGGCATCAAAAACATATCCGATCCGGCGTAAATCTTGCTCTCCATATCGTGGGTGAACGGCGACCACACCCCGATCCGCTTTGGATGCTTTTTCGCGGTTTGCCGGAAAAAATTAAGGTATTCTTTTTCGCCCGAACCGACTATAACCAATTGTAGAGGAAGCTTCACGAGAATCCACATAATTTCGCGAATCAAATCAAATCCTTTTTGTTCAGTCAGGCGGTGGGTCATTCCAATCAGCGGTATATTCTCATCTTGCTCTAGGCCGGTCAATTTTTGCAGAACCAATTTATTTTTCTTCTTTTTATACAGTGAATTCCAATCGTAATTGACCTCAATGTTTTCGTCAAAAAGAGGATTGGAAACGCTGTAATCAATGCCATTGATTATGCCGTAAACATCGTCTTTTCTTTTCAATAAAAGCTTGTCCAATCCTTGGCCGAATTCCGGAGTCAGAATTTCTTGAGCGTATCGTTCGCTCACCGTATTGATCACATCGGCATGCTTGACGGCGCGCTTGACAAAATTGGCTCTTTGAAGTTTTTTTTCCAGTTCAGGGAAATCGTTTTTTCCGTCATCGCGCTTTTCTTCTGGAATATCCCACCAGTTGGTCCCGCCCATTTGGAAAGCCAAATTGTGAACGGTAAATACGGTAGCGGTTTTTTTAAGGCCGGGATATTGATCCGGATTCTGGTTGATGAGATTCGGCAGGGCGCCGGCTTGCCAATCGTGGCAATGGATAATATCGGGCGCGAGATCGGTGATTGATAAAAAATGCAGCGTGGCCTTATTAAAAAACAGAAAACGCAAATTATCATTGGGATAACCGTAAAGTTTGGAATGTCCGCTGAAAAATTCTTCATTGCACGCGAAAATTGTTTCGCGGAGCTTGTCTTCTTTCTTCCGTTTGAGTTTTAACGGGTAAGTACGGCCGTTGATTGAAATACCTTCTTTGTTTTCGTAAATTGTTTCCAGATTTTCCAAGTCCGGATTTTTTTTCATAAATCCGTAAAAAGGCGTGACTATTGTCACGAAATGGCCCATCTGCGACAAGTGGTTCGGCAAAGCGCGGCAAACATCGGCCAGGCCCCCGGATTTTGAATAGGGAGCGACTTCCGATGAGACGGAAATTATTCGCAGAGACTTCTTCATATAGTATTCCCAAATATACGAATCAAACGCAAATATACGAATGTGGCGGCTTTATTATTTGTATATTTGTTTAAAATTTGTATATTCGCGATTACTCTTTTGGCAGGCGGTACAGGGCGCAAAGGGCGATGGCTAAGCCGTCCGCCGCGTCATCCGGTTTGGGAATTTCTTTGAGACCCAAAGTGGCTTTCACCATAATTTGAATTTGATTTTTATCCGCCCGTCCGTAATTGGTCAGGGTTTGCTTGACTTGAAGCGGGGTAAACTCATAAATCGGAATATTTTTTTGAGCCAGAGCGGTAAGAATCGCTCCGCGCGCCTCGGATACGGCCAGCGCGGTTTTTAAATTTTTGAAAAAAAAGAGTTTTTCAATGCCGATCGCGTCCGGCTTGAATTTTTTCATCAGTTTTAATATATTTTGGTAAATTAAAAAAAGGCGGTCGTGGTGTTTTTCGCTTTTTTTGGTTTGAATACAGCCCCAAGTCGCTTTTTTGACCGCCCTTTTCTTGAGCGATTCAATTTCCAAAATTCCATAACCGGTTTTTTCAATACCGGGATCAATGCCGAGGATTATCATAGGTGAACGGTTAAAGGGTTTAGCCGCTAGTATGGTTAATGGGTTTAGTCTTATGTTATTGCCTTGAGACCAAACCTTATGTCCATACGAGTCGCCACGCCTTAAAACAATAAACTAAGCCCTCACGCCTCATTGGTATAATACTCATTCACTTCATCGCTTGCGTCCAACTCTGCGTACAAATCGTCCAGTTTTTCGCGGGTTGCCGGATCTTCAATTTTTGTCAGGGTTGAGGCGATTTTTTCCACTTCAGCGTATTCTACTGCGACATTCTTTTGTTCCAAACATTTTTTAAGATTTTCCAGATTACCAGGCTCGCAAATAATTGTCAGATCATTATCAGACTCTTTGACATCCTCGGCTCCGGCATCAATGGCGGCGAGCTCAACATCCTCTTTGGATGATTTTAGGGACGCTATCTCAAGCCGGATAACGCCTTTTGGCGCAAACATCCAGGCCACGCTTCCCGGCCCGCCCATATTTCCGCCGTGCTTTGAAAAAATATTGCGGATAAGCGGAGCGGTGCGATTTTTATTGTCAGTAAGCGTTTCTACTAGAATTGCGACCCCGCCCGGTCCATACCCCTCGTAAACTATTTCTTCAATCTGTGCTCCGCCCAGTTCGCCCGTGCCGCGCTTGATCGCCCGCTCAATATTGTCTCTCGGTACCGAAGCAGCCTTGGCCTTATCAACGGCCAAGCGCAGGCGAAAATTGGTTTCCTGGCTGCCGCCGCCCAATCGCGCCGCAATGGTTATATTATTGCAAAGCTTGGTAAACAAATTGCCGCGCTTGACATCAGCGACGCCTTTTTGCCTTTTTATTTGCGACCATTTGGAATGTCCCGACATACCAGCTTATTATATCAAAAAAATTCAAAAAAAGCAAATCTCGGGGCTTGTAATTTTTCCGTCTTTTTGATAGAGTTAACGCATTAAAATCATAAACTTAATTCTATGCCTGATCAAAAAACATTTTTAGACGATATTGAGAGCATAAAAGAAATAGATTTGGGGCATTACCATACTTATATTACTGAAATTCCGTCCCAGTGCGAAACCGCTTACATGCAAATGGCGGAGATTGAAATTCCGGAAAATTATAAAAATCCTCAAAATGTGATTATCTGCGGTATGGGCGGATCGGCCATTGGCGCGGATTTGGCCAGAACTTTTTTGCCGGACGACATAAATGCTCCGGTGACAGTCCATCGCGATTATGATCTGCCGGCCTATGTAAATTCAAATACTTTGGTCGTTTGTTCCAGTTTTTCAGGCGAAACCGAAGAAGTTTTGAGCTCTTTTTACGATGCCTTAGCCAAAAAAGCCAAAATATTCGTAATCGCGGGCGGCGGCACATTGGTGGAGCTCGCTAAAGCCAATAGTATTCCTTACTACCAATTTTCCTACAAATCCCAGCCGCGCGCCACACTTGGTTTTGTGATGATCGCCCTTCTGGCGCTGTTTGAAAAAATCGGTATTTTCAGCAATTCGCTGGATATTCCGAAGACGGCGGATTTTTTGAAAAAAGTAATATCAGAGCTTTCTTTAGAAACGCCGACCGAGAAAAATAAAGCCAAGCTATTGGCTTATAAAATTTTTGACCGGATGTTGATAGTGGCGGGATCCGGCATTTTAACAGAAGTGGCCAGACGGTGGAAATGCCAATTCAACGAAAACGCCAAAGCATTTGCTTTTTTTGAAATTTTGCCTGAATTAAATCACAATGCGGTGGAAGGCATTCATTTTCCAAAATTTATGCGCGATGAGGCGATGTTTTTGCTTTTGGAAAATTCTTACGATCATCCGCAAAACAAAAAGCGCTTTGTCATTCTCAAAGAATTGTTCAATGAACAAAATGTGGCTTATGAGAGTATTCCGGCGCTTGGCGACACGGTCCTTGAGCAAAAACTCTCATCCGTGATTTTCGGCGATTATGTAAGTTATTATCTGGCGATTTTAAATAAAATAGATCCCACGCCGGTGGACACGATTCAATGGGCTAAGAAGAAGCTGAAGTAAAATTCACTAATCATATTATTCCCTCTCCCTCCTGCGGGAGAGGGTTAGGGTGAGGGCGTAATAGTAAATATGAATGAGTTAAAATTTTCAAAAAATAAAATTCTTATTCTTTTTGCTTTAGGACTGACGATGGTTAGTGTTTTTTTATTTGGGAATATTTCTTTTGCCACAACTCAGGGAAGCGTCGTGATAAATGAAATTATGTACGATCTTAAAGGAGTGGCGGATGACAAACATGAGTGGATGGAAATTTACAATACAACTGAAGGAGCTATAGATATTGCTGGATGGAAATTTAATGATGGAGAAAACCATATTCTTAATGCGCCGCCGACAAACGGCGGGCAAGGAGAGCTAATCCTTCCCGTAGGCGGCTTTGCTGTGCTTGCCGATAATGCGACACAGTTTTTGGCCGACCATCCGGAGTTTACGGGGACAGTGATTGATACGGTTATGAATTTAAATAACAGCAGTGATACACTATCGCTTCTTAATGATAAAATTGTGGTTGATGCGGCAAATTATCAAAATGGATGGGGTGCAAATGGAAACGGAAAGACGCTTGAAAGAGTGAATGGAATTTGGCAAGAAAGCGCGCAAGATGGAGGAACCCCCGGAAGAGAAAATAGTGCTACCGTAACAAATTCTAATACAAACTCCTCGACAGATACCAACAACAATTCCAATTCGTCAACTAATATTAATTCAGGAAGTTCTAATACCAACGCCAGTTCTTCGCCCGTTCTTTCCAACATCATATTTAACGAAGTCTATCCCAATCCGCCGGATGAAAGTACGGAATTTATTGAATTAAAAAATATTAGCGGGTTTGCCGGATCCCCATTGGGCTGGAAAATTAAAGACGCGGCGGGCGACGAATATGCAATACCTGACAAAGAGATCGCGGACGGTGCGCTTTGGGTAATTCCTAAATTAGAAAGCAGTATTTCTTTAAATAATGACGGCGAAACTCTATCATTAATCAATCCGGCCGGAGCCATTGCGGCGACCCTTTCAATTCCCGCCGCTCCGGAAAGCCAGTCTTACGCGAGAAGCGGTACTGAAAGTTTTGAATGGACCGCTACGCTGACCGCCGGAGTGGAAAACATTTTTACTCAAGCGATTTCCGCGCCAGCCGAAATTGCGGCGCCAGTCAATACAAATTCTTCAGCGTCTAATGTTAATACAAGCAATTCAAACAGCTCGGTCAACGCCAATGCAAGCACAGGCGCCAATATAAATTCTCCCAAAGCCGCGACCGATTTTTCCGCAATAAAATTAAGCGAATTAATGCCTAATCCGGAAGGCGATGATGCGGACGGCGAATGGATTGAATTGTATAACGGCGGCGACAAAGAAATTGATTTGGCGGGCGGATTTTTGAGCGACGCTTCCGGTAAGATTTACACAATTCCGAAAAATACGATTATTTCCGCAAAATCCTACAAAGTATTTTATCGCAAACAGACCGGCATTGTTTTAAATAATGATCAAGATACGATTGATCTGAAAGATTCATCCGGCAAGAAAATTGACAGCATCTTATACGCTGAAGGAGCGGAAGGAAGATCATACGGCTTAGCCGGCAAGAATTGGCAATGGAGCGATCCCACTCCGGCCAAAGCCAATTTTCAAGCCGCAGGAGCCGGAGCCAATGCCAATGAAAACGCAAATTCAAGCGGTATCAAACGAATAGGCGCCACGGTTAATGAGGCTAAAAATGCGAAGTCGGGCGCTATCATTACTGTTTCCGGGATCGTAACGGCAGGACTTGGAGAAATCGCGAAAAATACTTTTTACATTCAAGACGATACGGGCGGAATTGCAGTAGTGATTGAAAGTACGGCATTGAAAATTTCCCGCGGCGATTTCGCGGTTATCAAAGGAAAAATAAAAACCAGCGGCGGAGAAAAAATATTATCCGCGGCCGATGAAAAACAAATCACCGTTCAATCGTCCGGCAATAATGCGGAGGCGTGGCAA
>JBBUEG010000063.1:0-2835 GCA_038056985.1 Patescibacteria group bacterium
AAAATGCAAATCAGTGACAATGCCGGACAGCTTGTCTTTCAGCATATTAAAATACGCTGTCGCGTCCGTGAGATTTGTCGCAACCATGACCTTGAATCCATATCCGCGCAATATCTTAGTCGCGTTAACTACTTCATTTGTATCGTCTTCCACAAGCAATATGATTTTTTTTTCCATCTCTGTTTCTCCTTTTTGTTAATTGTTTATAAAGAACATCCCCTCTTTTCACAGACTTCCAAGCCCCCCAGCGCCTGCCTGTCGGCAGACATGGCCTGGAAGCCTTTGAAAAGGGCCCGACATTTTAAAATTAGTCGGGCAAATCGTCGTAAATTGATTTTCACCTAGTAGGGGGCGGAAAAAAGCTGTAATTCCCGTCTGAAGTTACATAAATAACCCATCCTGGTTTTACAGTTTTTTGACAGATTCTGATCTTGGTAAGAAGCGACATATTATATTTGTCGTAAGGTGATTCGTATTGAAACACCTTTTTCTCACCATCTTTCTCGGCAAGTACCTTCGGGCAGTTAACATTTATAACCTTCCACTGCCCCTTCAATTCTTCTTTTTCTACCTTTTCAACGGCCGCTTGATACTTCCCACAGCCAACCAAGACTACTGTTGCAACGATCAATAATATTACTTTTTTCATTATTTAATCCCCCTTTTGATTGTAAAGAACTTCTAGGAAGCTTGGTTTATCCAAGATTTTCTTCCCTTTCAGAAACCACAGATCTTATGACTTGTATCTTACATCTTGAATATTAATTTGTGATTTCTGAAAGAGAGGCGAGATGACTTTTTTTGAAAGTCAGAGCTTGGAACCCTTGGCTGCCGTAGTTTTGACGAAGGCTGGCTCCTGCCGGAGAATTTAGAACTACTTGAGCCTAAACCCTCCGGCCGAAGTCCCACTCATTGAGTGAGAAAGGCGACAAGCATGGAGTTTTTTTAGCGAGTTTTTATTAACCCGATGTGTCAGTATATACTACTATTAAAATCTTGTCAAGAGTGGCTAACGCCGACTATGCAAATATGCGCATAATAGCTATTTTACCGCTATTTCGCCGATTAAAATTATTCATATCTATCTATGTAATTGTTAGCACCTCTTGACAAAAATAAAAATATCCCCCATAATGGGGATTCATTGTTCTTTATATAAAATTTTCTGCGGAATTCTGCGCATTTTAATTCTGCGTGGTTCTGCGGTTTAAACAAACGCGAAAGGGGGTGATAAGATAATGATAACCAAGGAGAAATCTAGGCGTAGTCTCCTATTTTTAAAAAAGGAGGTGCCCAATGTTATGCAACGGCGGATTTGGAGGATAATAAGGAAAGAATCCTATAAAAATTTTTAAAGGTTCTTTCGCACTTTGAAAAGGGGGTTGTCTGATTTTAGACGACCCCCTTAATTATTTTTGTTTCAATGTTAAAAGTTATTAGTTATTTTGTTTCCTTGTCATATTTCTCCGCTGCTTCCCATGCGAGATTAAATATTGAACGCAATGAATCAGTAATAGCTTTATTTTCAATAATCACACCCACCAACTTTCCTTTAAATGCAAATATTGCCACTTTATTATCATAGAAAAGAATATCGCTATCAATTGGAAATCTATGATGGGGAATGAATCTTAATTCATTTAACCCATGAAGTGGAACTTCTTTTAACTTACCTTCCTTACGGGTATATATGCCGCGTAATTTAACTTTCCTATGCTTTCTCATTTCTCTTACTTCTCTTAACTCATCTTCGGAAAAAAGATCCGCTACATTATCATCTGAATAGATTTCTTCAATTTTTTTATCTTTTGATTTAAGAAAATCTTCACGAATGGCCTGAACACCTTCTTTGCCCTCAAAAAATCTTACTTTTGGCCGTTCGCCGGCGGTGTCAAAAATCGTCTTTAATTCCGGCAAATATTTTTGGAATTCCTGCTCTTTGTTTTTAATATCCTGCTCCTGCTTGCGGAGAAGCCTCAAAAGCTGTTCCGGATTTTCAGCCGTGAAATATGTTTTTTTGCCTTTTTCCAATTGGCTTATCAGGCCGTCTTTGGTCAATTTTTCCGCGATTACATAAGTAGTCGCTCTATTTATACCGGAATGCTTGGCAATATCGGCCGGAGCCGACTCGCCCAATTCAAGACACGCCAAATACACTTTGGTTTCCTTTTCCGAAAGCCCCAAATCCTCTAAAATCTTTTCCAAAATACTGGCCATAAATTAATTATACCATTAATTTTCAAAATCAAAAATATTAATCCCAAGCTTTTTTAAATTTTTATACAAACTGCGCAAAGGCAGGCCGACTACGCTTGAATAGCAGCCGGATATTTTTTCAATAAACACATCGCCGATGCCCTGGACGGCAAACGCGCCCGCCTTATCCAGTGGTTCGCCGGTCTTGATATAATCGTCTATTTCTTTATTTGATAATTTACTCATCTTCACCAGCGCTACTTCGCAATCCAGTAATTCTTTTTTGTTTTGCACATCAATAACGGCCAGACCGGAATATATTTTCATGGTTTTTCCGGATAATAACCGAAGCATTTTTCGCGCATCATTTTTGTCTTTCGGTTTCCCGATTCTTTTTCCGCCATACACCACAAAAGTATCAGCGCCGATCACAATCCCTTTTTTAAATTTGTCGGCTACGGCCTTAGCCTTGCCAAGCGCCAATGTCATGACCAAATCTTTATTGCTAAGCTTTTGGCTCATATCTTCTTCAAAATCGCTCGGCACCACTTCAAAATCAAGTCCAATTTGCCGGAGCAATTCTTTTCTTCTAGGCGATGTGGAGGCAAGAATTATTTTTCGTTTCATAAACAATGAACA
>JBBUEG010000063.1:2935-15814 GCA_038056985.1 Patescibacteria group bacterium
TATTTCCATTTCGCGTTTCTGAAGCATCTTTTCCTTATCGTCTAAGAGCTTGGTCTTTTCTTTGGCTTCCTTTGAAAACCGTCCTGCTTCTTCGGTGCGCTTTTTAAGGTCTTTTTCCATTTGCGTAAAATCCTTGCCAAGCTGCGCAATTTCATCATCGCCTTTTATGTCAATGGCGGCATTAAAATCGCCCGCGCCGATTTTATGCGCCGCTTCCGATAATATTTTAATCGGCTTGGCCAGATTTTTTGCGACCAATAGAGCCAAAGCCGCCGCCAAAACCAAAGCGAATCCGAAGACAACCAGCAATCCGGAAGACAGATTCCGGCCGATGACTCCGGCTTTGGCCTCCGGTATGGCCACAAAATTCAAACCGATCGGCTTTCCCGAAGCGTCATTGATCGGATCGGCGCCCAAACGATACAGCGTTCCGCTCAAAATTCCCGGCCCGGAATACTTTTTATTAAGCAAAACCGTTTCCCAAACCTCTTGAGGAATTTTTTGCCCGACAGCTGTTTTTCCGTCCGCTGTTTTCAAATTCGTGGCGACAATCGTATCGCGATAAGCTATGCCCATTGTCGCGTCAAACGCTTTTCCAATGCGTTCGGAAAGCCACGGGTCGTTGTTTAAAGTTGAGCCGATCACGATTGTTCCCTGATGCCGGTCGGCTGAATAAACCGGAACGACGATGTAGCGGACCATTTTTTCTTTTGGTCCGATGCTCCAATCTTGAGTAGCGTCAGGCCACTGGGCGGCATTGGTATTGGCAATATTGGTATTGCCGCCGCTATTGTTGTTATTATTCCAGCCGGTAGCGGCCGTATTCCAGGAATTTGCATTTCCGGAATTATTATTTTGCTGATTTTCCAAAGCTCCGAGCCATGGTTCGCCTTGGGTGCTATTGGCATTGTCGTTTACCCATAAGTTGGTATTACTTAATGAACTGTTGGCATTTGCATTACCGTTTACGGCGCCTTGAGACCAATTGGAAGACGGATCGGCCGCCGTATTTGAATTGGCGGAATTTTCCGTTCCTTGCGGCCAGCCGGATTGATCATTCCAATTTTGGCTAGTCCAATTTCCGAACACCGAAGGCCACTCATCCGGATTAACCGTTTCAATGGAAACAAAAATGTCCTTTTTCTGCAAAGCTTTTTGCACAATGGCCGGGTGGGAAAATGCTTCACCGGCAGTAGTGCTGCCCGATAAATCGCTGATTATATTGCCTTGCGGATCCAGAGCCAGCCAAATATCCACCCAAGCGCGATCGCCTTTTTGCTTGTTGAAAAAATCTTTGAGCGTTGCCGCATCTCGGCCGGCCAAAGCCGCGGCCACATTTTGATCGGTGACAATGGCCGAACCGCTGGCCAAGACCTGCTCCACGGCTTCTTGGGAAAAGAAATTGAAAGTCTCCAATCCCCGGCTCAAAGTGTCGC
Organism: Patescibacteria group bacterium; assembly: GCA_038056985.1. Lineage (GTDB taxonomy): Bacteria > Patescibacteriota > Patescibacteriia > SCPX01 > SCPX01 > SCPX01. The sequence goes on from JBBUEG010000063.1 coordinate 4,372, forward strand.
TCACTTGGCTGTTGACGCTTGTTTTGGCAATCCAATAGGTGAATCCGAAAAGAATTAAAAACGGCACAATCACTACCGCCAGCACCAGCCAAAGTATGCGCAGATAAATGCTATGGCCGATCTTTCCACCGGCCGGAGCGGTATTTTCCATGACCGAACCGGTCGGCTCGGTAATTTGAACCGGCTTTGATTCTGGATTTACTTTCTGTTCTGATATTTTTTTGGCCGATGATTTTTTGGCGGCCGGATTTTTGGGCGGCATAAAAAAATAATTATAGGCTTATTGAATAATATGGATTATATTATACCAAAACAAATCAATCGCCGCAAATTCAAAACGCTCGCCGTTTGACGGCGAGCGTTTTTTGTTTATTAATTATCCGATTCATCACTTTACCCCTTATACCCCGTGCCGGCCGGAATGAGTTTGCCGATGATCACATTCTCTTTCAATCCGCGCAGTTCATCCACTTTTCCGGCTATGGCGGCGTCAATGAGGACCCGCGCCGTTTCTTGGAATGAGGCGGCGGAAAGGAAGCTGTCCGTGGTTAAAGAAACCTTCGTAATCCCCATAAGCAATTCTTCGCCGACCGGTTCTTTTTTCTTTTGTTCCCGGCACTCTAGCACCGCTTCTTCAAATTGCGATCGCGTCACCACATCGCCGGACAAAAGTTCGCCCTCTCCGGCATCTTTGATGAAATAGCGGGAAAACATTTGCCGGACAATTATTTCAATATGCTTGTCATTGAGCTTTTGCCCTTGGGAAAAATAAATGTACTGGATTTCCTTGATGATATATCTTTGGGCGGCGATTCTTCCGCGCAAACTGAAAAGCTCATGCAAATCCATACTTCCTTCAGTCAATTGCGCGCCTTGTTCCACCAAATCGCCGTTTTTCACCCAAACGGTTTCGCCGGCCACCAAGGCTATTTCCAAAATCTCTCCGTCATCGCTTCTTTTGATTTTCAAAACTCGGGAATGATCGTGTTCTTCAATTCCCATCACCTGTCCGTGCACCGGCGAAAGCAGCGCTTTTCTTTTAGGCGCTCTGCCCTCAAACAATTCTTCAACTCTGGGCAAGCCCTGGGTGATATCTTTTCCGACGACGCCTCCGGTATGAAAGGTTCTCATTGTCAATTGAGTGCCCGGTTCGCCGATTGACTGTGCCGCAATTACGCCGGCGGCCGTACCCAGGGCGACCAGACGATTGTAAGCCAAATCATACCCGTAGCATTTTTGGCACAATCCGCGCAATGTCCGACAGCTCAAGACCGAACGGATATGCGCTTCTTCAATGTGGGATTTTTTAATTTTTTCAACCATCTCGTCCGTCACCAATTCGCCTTTTTCCAAAAGCACTTTGCCTTTGGCATCTTTGAGATCCGAGGCCAAAAACCGTCCGACAATCCGACTGATCAGAGTGCCGCCGACATCTTCACTGTCTTTTTGCGTGATAATTGCTCCTTCTTTGTCTTTGCAGTCCTCCTCGGTGATGATCATATCCTGCGACACATCCACCAAACGCCTGGTCAAATAACCGGCATTGGCCGTGCGTAAAGCCGTATCGGTGAGACCCTTTCTGGCGCCGTGCGTTGAGATGAAAAATTCCAAAACATCAAATCCTTCCTTAAAGTTTCCTTTGACGGGCAATTCAATAATATCGCCGGAGGGACTTGTCACCAAGCCTTTCATTCCCATCATTTGCGTCACCTGCGCCCAGGTGCCGCGCGCTCCCGAGGAAACCATTGAATAGACCGAACCGCCAACTTTCAATGATTTTTTGGAAACATCGGTCACTTGGTCTTTGGCGCGATTCCAAACTTCAATCACTTTGCCGTGCCGCTCGTCATCCGTCAAAAGCCCCTCATTGTAATGATTGGCGATTTCTTCCGTTTTATTTTCCGCGTCTTTTAAGATAGCAGCTTTTTCTTTAGGCACATCCAAATCATCCATCCCCCACGACAGTCCCGATTTGGTCAAATACTCAAAACCCAATTCCTTGAGATCATCCAATAGAACGCTGGTCGGCTCAAATCCGAAAATCTCCAGCGAGCGCGAAACCACGCCTTTGAGAGCGCCTTTATCCATAACTTCATTGATAAAGCGCAATTTGGTAGGCAGCACTTGATTGAAGATCACGCGGCCCACGGTCGTTTTTTCTATTTTGGATCCGATCTTCACGATGATTTCCTGCCGCAAGCTTATTTGGCCGAGGTTATAGCTCAAAATCGCTTCTTGTTCCGATCCGAAAGCTTTTGGTTTTTCATCCGTCATCAGAGTCGTCATATAGAAACAGCCGAGCACAATGTCCTGGCTAGGTGTCGCGACCGGATCTCCGGTGGACGGCTTCAAAAGATTATTTCTGGAAAGCATCAATTCGGCCGCTTCTTTTTTGGCCAATTCGGAAAGCGGCACATAGACCGCCATCTGATCGCCGTCAAAGTCGGCATTAAAAGCTGGACAAACCAAAGGATGCACCTGAATCGCCTTGCCTTCAATCAATACGGGCTGAAAAGCTTGGATGCCCAAGCGATGCAAAGTCGGAGCGCGATTTAAAAGTACATGGTAATTTTTCGTAACTTCCTCAAGAATATCCCACACTTCCTCGCGATTGCTTTCAATAAATCTATTAGCCGAACGAAGATTATGCACCATTTCCCGCCGAATCAGCTGGGAAATGATAAACGGCTTGAATAATTCCAAAGCCATTCTTTTCGGCAAACCGCATTGATAAATCTTCAAATGCGGACCAACTACGATCACGGACCGTCCCGAATAGTCCACCCGTTTACCTAAAAGATTTTGCCTGAATCGGCCTTGCTTGCCGCGCAGCATATCGGCCAATGATTTGAGCATCCGGCGCTGGCCCGTGGATGCCGTGACGGTCTTGCCGTGCCGCGATTGATTGTCAAATAAAGCGTCCACCGCTTCTTGAAGCATTCTCCGCTCATTGCGCGTAATCACTTCCGGAGCACTCAATTCCAAAAGCCTTTTTAAGCGATTATTGCGATTGATCACGCGGCGGTATAAATCATTCAAATCCGAAGTGGCGAATCTTCCGCCGTCCAAAGGCACCATCGGCCGCAATTCGGGCGGAATTACCGGAACAACTTTTAAAATCATCCAATCCGCTCTAATCCCGCTTTTCTCCATATTTTTCACGAGTTTGAGGCGACGCATCAGCCGGCGGTCTGTGGAATCATCACCCTCGTCAATTTTCGCTTGCAATCTTTCAATCTCCGTTTTCAAATCAATTTCCCGCAAAAGCTTGTCTATGACTTCGGCGCCGATTCCGGCCTCAAACGCGTGGCCGTATTTCAAAGAAAGATCCTGATACTGGCTTTCGGATAAAATTTGCAAAGGGCGCAAATCTTTAAGCTCGCGCTTGGCGATATCCACCGCTTCTTTCAATGTCTTATATTCCTGATCCCGGATTTCCAAAAGCTCGGCCATCTCGGCTTGATATTCTTTTTCGTGCTTTTCTTTTTGCTCCGGCTTTTCGCTGTCCAATTTGGCGCGCCGGCGCTGAACTTCTTTCATCCGATCATTAAAAGTCGCTTCAATCTGGCCGCGCTTTGATTTTTCTTCATCGTCAATCTGCTTTAGAGCGGCTTTACACGCGTCCTCATTAACCGCCGTAACTATGAAGCTGGCGAAATATATCACTTTCTCAAGCTCCTGCACGGACAAATCAAGTGCCAATCCAATTTTGGAAGGCACGCCTCTTAAAAACCAAATATGGGAAACGGGCGCTGCCAATTTTATGTGCCCCATTCTTTCGCGCCGAACGGCGGCCCGCGTCACTTCCACGCCGCACTTATCGCAAACAATGCCTTTGTACCGGATGCGCTTGTATTTTCCGCAATAACACTCCCAATCTTTGGTCGGCCCGAAAATCCGCTCGTCAAAAAGCCCGTCTTTTTCCGGCTTTTGCGTGCGGTAATTGATCGTCTCCGGCTTGGTCACTTCCCCGTAAGACCATGACAAAATTTGTTCCGGCGAAGCGAGTTTCAATCGGATTCTGTTAAAAACTTGCGGCAAATCGTTCTTTGGTTGATTGTCGGTTGTCATAATGCTTATGGTTAGATTAAAATTATTTTTGAACCTCTTTAATCTCTTTTGAATTTAACAGTTCAACATTAAGGCATAAGCTCTTAAGCTCCCGAACCAAAACATTAAACGATTCCGGAACATTCAATTTTTCAATGGGCTGACCTTTAATGATGGCCTCATAGGCCTTGGACCGGCCGGGCACATCATCGCTTTTTATAGTGAGAATTTCCTGGAGAGTGTGCGCCGCGCCATAAGCCTCCAGCGCCCAGACTTCCATTTCTCCGAATCTTTGTCCGCCGAATTGCGCGCGTCCGCCCAGCGGCTGCTGGGTGACCAGCGAATAAGGGCCGATGGAGCGCTGGTGAATTTTGTCATCCACCATATGATTGAGCTTCATCATATACATGTAGCCCACGGTCACTTTTTCATTGAATGATTCGCCCGTGCGCCCATCGTAAAGCGTCATTTTTCCCTCGGCCGGAAAACCGGCTTTTTGCAATTCGGATCGGATGACTTCCTGAGGAACGCCGTTGAAGGGCGGAGTGGCTACAGTGTAGCCGAGCCTGGCCGCCGCCAATCCCAAATGAGTTTCCAATATCTGCCCCAAATTCATACGAGAGGCGACGCCCAAAGGATTTAAAATAATGTCCACCGGCGTCCCGTCGGCCAAATGCGGCATATCTTCCACGGCCACGACGCGCGAAACCACGCCTTTATTTCCGTGCCGGCCGGCCATTTTGTCGCCCACTTGCACTTTGCGCAAATTCGCCACGGTCACTTGGAGAGATTCGCTGACACCGGATTGCAGTTTGTCGCCCTTGTCTCTTGAGAAATTTTTTATGTCAACCACTTTGCCGTATTCGCCGTGCTCCAAATACATTGAACTATCGCGCACATCTTTGGCTTTTTCTCCAAAAATCGCGCGCAAAAGCTTTTCTTCGGCCGTCAATTCAGTCTCGCCTTTAGGCGTTATTTTACCGACCAAAATATCGCCGGAAGCCACCTTGGCGCCGACCCGCACGATACCGGTCTCGTCAAGGTCTTTGAGTTTTTCTTCGCTCACATTGGGAATATCGCGCGTCACGATTTCCGGACCAAGCTTGGTATCGCGCACATCCACTTCATAATCTTCAATATGAATTGAAGTGAAAAAATCTTTCTGCACCAATCTTTCCGATAAAATAATGGCATCTTCATAATTGCCGCCTTCCCAAGACATAAACGCCACCAAAACATTTTGCCCCAAAGCCAATTCTCCCTTGTCCACGGCCGCGCCATTGACCAAAACATCGCCGTATTTTAGTTTTTGCCCGACATCAACGGCCGTGCGCTGATGCACGCAAGTGGAGGTATTGGTCCGGCGGAAAGTGATCAATTCGTAATTTTTGATTTCTCCTGAATCGTATTTTACTTTAACATGAGCGGCATCCGCTTCAATGACTATTCCTTCGCCTTCGGCCAAAACCGCCTGTCCCGAATCCAGCGCCACGCGATGCTCAATTCCGGTGCCGACGAGCGGCGCTTGCGGATGAATACAGGGCACGGCCTGCCTTTGCATATTCGTACCCATCAAAGCGCGGGTCGCGTCATCGTGTTCCAGAAAAGGAATGAGCGAAGTGGAAACGGAAATAATCTGGCGCGATGAAACATCCATATATTCAATCAGATCCGCGTTTTCCAATTTCGGCTCGCCGTGCACCCGCATCTCGGCTTTGTCGCCGATTATATTGCCGTATTGGTCAATGGGTGTCGTGGCCGCGGTGGTGCTCTTTTTTTCTTCTTCAAAAGCGTCCACATATCCGATTTCCAGGGAAGCGAACGGCTTTACTTTTATCATCTCGCCATCCGCGTTTTTTTCAATGGTTTTGGCTAAAACTTCGGAAATTGTTTCACCGGATTTAGCGATTATTTTTCCGTCTTTGCCTAAAACATCCTGCTTTAAAATGCGGTTGACTAATTCGTTTGTCTTCGGCTTCACTTCATTAAGCACTTTTCTGAAAGGCGTTTCAATAAATCCGAAATTATTAATTCTGGCATAAGTGCACAAATGTCCGATAAGACCGATATTCGGCCCCTCGGAAGTGGCGATGGGGCAAATCCGGCCATAGTGCGTGCGATGCACATCGCGCACGTCAAATCCGGCTCTTTCTCTTGAGAGACCGCCCGGGCCCATAGCGGACAGCCGGCGCTTGTGCTCCAATTCGGACAAAGGATTGGCCTGGTCCATAAATTGGGATAGCTGGCTGGACATGAAAAATTCTTTGATCACGCCAATCACCGGCCGCGCATTCACGAGCGCCGCCGGAGTCATTGTGTCCACATCCATCGTGGACATCCGATCTTTGATGATTCTTTCCAATCGGGCCAGTCCGATGCGGAATCTGTTTTGCAAAAGTTCGCCGACAGTCCTGATCCGGCGATTGCCCAAATGGTCAATATCGTCCGCCGTGCCTTGAGTTTGATTAAGCTTGATAATCTCGCGCAAAACAGCGATAATGTCATCCCGCTTCAAAGTGCGATGTTCTTTGGTTACCGGAAAATCCAGATTGAATCTGTGGTTTATTTTATACCGTCCCACTCGGCCCAAATCATAGCGCTCAAACGAAAAAAACATCTTCATTATGAGATCGCGCGCGTTTTCTATCGTGGCCAAATCGCCCGGCCGGATTCTTTTGTAAATTTCTTTCAAACCTTCGCCTTCATTTTTGGCCGGATCTTTTTCCAAAGTCGGACGAATTCCCGCTTTGTCCGGCGCTTCCAAATCGCGAAAGGGCGCCAAGAGTTCTTCATTTGTAGCATAGCCGAAAGCGCGAAGAAGTGTCGTGGCCGGAACTTTTCTTTTCCGATCAATTTTTACCCAAATGCAATCATTAAGATCTGTCTCAAATTCCAGCCAAGCGCCGCGATTCGGAATTATTTTCGCTCCGTAAAATCGCCGTTCGCCGTTTGTTTCCGAGGTAAAGAAAATACCGGCTGACCTGATAAGTTGGGAAATAATTACCCGTTCCACGCCATTGATGACAAAAGTCCCCTGATCCGTCATTACGGGGATTTCCCCCAAATAAATTTCTTGTTCAATGATTTTGCCGGTCCGCTGATTAACCAGCCGCCCCTTAAGGCGCAAAGGCGCTTCATAAGTGCCGTTTTTCAAGCGCGTTGTTTTTTCGTCAAATTTCGGATCGGATAAATTATAATCCTCAAAATAAAGCTCCAAATCCCGGCCGGTAAAATCTTTCAAGGGTGATATTTCGTCAAACAATTCGCGCAAGCCTTCCTTTAAAAACCATTGATATGAATCCTTTTGAACTTCAATCAGATTGGGAAGTTCTACGGCGTCGCGCAAGTTGGTAAAGAACCGTCGAGGAGAGTGAAGGTTTTTCATAATAAGACAAAAAAACGCGCAAAAAAAATTCGCCTTTTGCGACAAAAGGCATACGCGTGTTTATAAAATTATTAAATTGTATGGCAAATTTTTAGAGAAAAGCCTTAAACTTGCGGATAACTTGAAAGAAATGATATATGCACAATATCACTATTCTAAAATCCTGTCAAGTCCCGCTCTGGGAAATGATTTAATCAGCCGTATTTAGGCTAAAATTAGCTCATAACAACTTTTCTACAACCTCTTTTTCGTTCCAAGGAATTTTAGAAATATTCGGTCCCATAATGCAGGTTTCCGATCCTTTGCCCGTCAAAATGACAATGTCGCCGGCCTTAGCCAGACTCAAGGCTTTCTCAATCGCCTCCGTCCGATCCAAAATCTTTTCGCAAAAACTTTGAACTTTGAACTTTGAACTTTGAACTTGTGAAAATCCGCTTTCAATTTCATTTAAAATCTGTTGCGGATTTTCATCATACGGGTCTTCATTCGTCAAAATAACTTGATCGCAATATTTTGCCGCCAATTCCCCCATCACGGGCCGCTTCCATTTATCCCTTCCTCCGCCGGCCGCGCCCAATACGCAAATCAATTTTTTACCGGATTCTTTCGGGATCAAAGACCGGCAAAATTGATAAACGGTTTCCAAACTTTTAGGTTCGTGCGCATAATCAATAAAAACCGTAAATCCGGCCAAAGCGGCAATTCGTTCCATTCGGCCGGCAATATTCTCAAAAGAATCAAACGCTCGCTTAATGGCTTCCAAGCCGATTCCTTGCGAAAAAGCGACCGATGCCGCGGCCAGCATATTTTCAATGTTGAATTGTCCCAAAAGGCGGCTCTGTATTTTCACGGCGCCATTTGGCGTTTGCAATAAAAAATCCGTTCCGTAAAGAGTGGTACTTATTTGATTGGCGAAAATTTTTTGCTCAACCGGAATTGTACTTACGGCGATCCCCTCATCAATGGAATAACCTGATTTTTCATCAGCTTTAAATTTCAAAAAATCGTCCGCGTGTTCATTTGCAATATTAATCGCGATTATTTTTTTCACTTCATACCCGTTTATTTTTTTTCTAAAACTTTTCCCAAGCGATTTAAAAAGCATCTGTTTGGCGGCTTTGTAATTTTCAAAACCTTTGTGCCGCTCAATATGCTCGGGCGAAAGATTGGTAAGTACGGCAATGTCATAATCTATGCCAATATGCCGAAATTGCGCCAAGCCTTCCGAAGATGTTTCTATGATCGCGTATTGGCATTCGGCTTCAACCATTCTTGACAGCAATTTCTGCATGGCAAACCGGCCGATCATTGTCATTTTCGTGTTATTCGGCTCAATCTTTTCTCCGATTTTAAAATCAATGCTGGATGTCCAGCCGGTTTTAAATCCGGCTTGTTTCAAAATACTGCTCGTCAGCCGCACAACCGTGGATTTTCCTTTTGTGCCGGTGATACCGATCACAATCATTTTCCTGGACGGAAAACCATACCAAAAAGCCGCCGCGTATTCCAGCAATTGGTAATACCAATCAAAAATCATTTTGGGAATTATTTTTTTAAAAATGTTTTTCATAAATTATTGACAAAACCGAATTTTTGGAGTATACTGCTAAGGTTGTAAAAAAATTATTATCCTTTTTCCTCTTTGAAGCGCTAAAAAATCCAACACCTTTACCCAGAATATTATATCACTTTGCGATTTAAAGCAAAGTATTCTGAAAAAGACGCTGGATAGTCCGCCAAGGATTAGCGATTGAAAAGAGAAGCAGAGGCGTGTATGTCTATTGTCAAAAAAGAATTGCTCAAAGATTTGGAAGACCTTTTGCGCTTCCAATTCGCGGTCCAGCAAGAACAAAAATGGGACGAATACGATCTTTTAGAAGAAAAAATAGAAGAAGCGGAAAAAGCCATCATTGATTCGCCCGACAATTCAATTTAGTTCTTTTGTATCATCAAAAGTATATTTCATTATTTCGGCATTGGCCAAATTAAAATCAAAAAAATCTTGATCTGTTATTTTAGGATTAAAGTACTTATTAATTGCTTTAGCTACAAAGCCGTGAGTCGATATTAATATATTGGAAAATCTATTTTGTTTTTTAATTTCATCTAAACCAATAAATACTCGTTTTATTACTTCATTAATGGTCTCTCCGTTTGGTGGAGCTTCATCAAAAATTCTGGTAATATTCCGTGTATATAAATCAGGATATTTATTTTTTGCTTCATCTTTTGTTAATCCTTCATAAATACCAATGGATCGTTCAATAAAATGATTATCTATAATGATTCCGCAAGCATGTTTTACTTTAATAAATTCTGCTGTTTTAAGAGCCCTTTTCAAGGGTGAACAATAAATAATTTCAATATTTAAACAGCTCGCTTTCTCGGCAAGCTGTTTGGCTTGATTTATGCCGATAGTATTCAACGGTTCGTCAGTTCTGCCTGAATATCGTCCATTTTTATTAAAACTAGTTTCACCATGTCTGATTACAAATATATTTTTCATGCTTTTATTCTATAATAAAAAAACGAGGATGACAATGTTCTGTCATCCTCTTAATGCTATAGAAATGCCGCATGCATTTCCATGAATTTTGATTGATCGGGGCATTTATATTGCCCTTTTAATGCTCCCTCCAAGACAACATTTAAACGGAAATGCCTGCACCTATTTGGATCGCACCCCCCTTTTTTCATTCTCTCATCAAGCCTACGAATAACTTCAAGGTGTTTACTGCTCCCCCAAAGCTCTATAATGGATCGCTGATTGACATTGCCGATGGAGAATTCCCCGTGTCCTGATGACGGAACGCAAAGGTAGCATTCCCCATCTTGCTTTATGCCAAGGTTGTGTCCTAAAAGAACGCTCCAACATCTGCTTGTCAGATGTTGGCTGAATTGGGCTGGATAAACCAGATTTTGCGCAAAAGTATACTTGTAGTCCTCGGGAAGATCAGATGAACAGACGATCAAATCATACAGTTCCCTTTTCTGTTCTGATGTCAATTCAATGCATTGATTTTCCTCAAAGTTATTCATACATCTTGCGAAGATATTATCCACGCCTAAACCGCTTGCATAACGCCACATATCAATTATATGACGGTAGCTTAATCGGTTAACCGACAATTTAACATTTATATGAGGATAGTGACTGACCGCTTCCTTTTTTTTGTTTACTAGCAGGCGTATATTATTATCCACAATTTCGAATTGATCCCGACCACATACCTGTTTATATAAATCAGCATCGTGTCCTAAGAGAGCAAAGGTTATATAGAAAATTTTAGTAGCGACATCGCTTCTTAAAATTTTCTGAGCCAATATTCCATTAGTGTCAATACCTATACAGCAAAAAGTTGTGGCCATTTCCATAAACGATACTATTTCATGTTCCCATGCAAACGGATCACCGCCACCCGCGTAAATAATGCCTTTAACTCCCATTGCCTTCATGTCAACATGGATTTGTTGCATTACACGCTCCGACAGATTAAACTTAAGCTGATTTCTCTGACCGTGGGAGCAGAAAAAACATTGACGCGGACAACGAGATGTTGGCGATATTCCAACTGTCCAAGGAAAGTCTGGCTTCAATACATCAGATAAGCCCGCATCAGAATATCTGTTGACTCTGCCGGTATAAAGAACTTTTAGAGTGCTGATATTCTTAGTATTATCTATAGAGGCGGTGAGCGGAGTCTCGATTTGCTTTTCTATTTTATCCATTTTAACTCCTTTCTTGTTTACAGTAAAATTGGGGACGACAGTGATTTGCCGCCCCCAATAGTCAATCATCCCTCCATCGATATTGTTCTGGAAAGGTATGAAAAACCTTATTAACCAGAATGGAATGGATCCTCGCGGCCAAATCGGTCACGGAGAAACTTTGGACTTTCAAAGTCGATCCCACTAAACCACTGACTGAAACAATGCGCTGTTCGGCTTCGGCTTGATCAGTCCTTGCTAAACTGAACTGGTGGGCATATGGGAATTAACCGGGAGAAT
>JBBUEG010000064.1:0-3967 GCA_038056985.1 Patescibacteria group bacterium
TTTGTAATGCCGTCTTCGGAAATTTACGGGGGGCTGGAGTCTTGTTATGATTACGGGCCTTTGGGAGTGGAATTGAAAAACAATATCAAACGCGCCTGGTGGAAAGCCATGGTGCAAATGCAGGAAGACATCGTGGGGCTGGATGCGTCAATTTTGATGCACCCGAAGATTTGGGAAGCGTCCGGACATGTGGAGGGATTTACTGACCCTTTGGTGGATTGCAAATCCTGCAAAAAAAGATTTCGCGCCGATCATATTGTCAAAACGGACGGCCCGATGACTCCCCAGTGGATGAAGAAAAATTTTGAAGACAAAAAGCCTAAATGCCCGGCTTGCGGCGGAGAGCTTACACCCATCAGAAAATTCAATCTGATGCTGAGGACTCATCTGGGGCCCGTGGAGGATGAAGGAACGACAGTCTATATGCGTCCGGAGACCGCGCAGGCGATCTATGTTGATTTTGACACGGTAATGAAATCTTCGCGCAAAAGGCTGCCTTTTGGGATTGCCCAGATCGGCAAGGCTTTTCGCAATGAAATTACGCCGGGTGATTTTACTTTCCGCACGCGCGAATTTGAGCAAATGGAAATGCAGTGGTTTGCGAGACCGGGAGAGGGAAAGATGAAGACAAAGTCTCCTGAAGAATGGTTTGAGTATTGGAAGCAGGCGAGAATGCAGTGGTATTTGGATTTGGGGATAAGAAAAGAAAGACTGCGTTTTAGAGAACAGGAAAAAGACGAATTGGCTCATTACGCGAAAAATGCCGTGGATATTGAATATAATTTTCCGTTTGGCTGGAAAGAAATTGAAGGAATTCATAATCGCGGAGATTGGGATCTGAAAAGGCACAGCGAGTATTCAGGCAAAGATTTGGCGGTGATGGATGAGGAAGCCAAGGAAAAATTTATTCCTTGGGTAATTGAAACATCGGCCGGAGCGGATCGCACGGCGCTGGCGTTTTTGCTGGACGCGTATGAGGAAATCGCGGGCGGCCGCACTATCACGACGACGGCTGATAAAGAAGTGGAAACTGTCTTAAGATTTTCCAAAAATCTTGCGCCGGTAAAAATCGCGGTTTTGCCGCTTTCCAAAAAAGAAGAATTGTCGTCCATTGCCAAAAATATTGCCGGAGATTTGCGAAAGCATTGGACCGTGGATTACGACGAGACCGCCTCAATCGGCCGCCGCTACCGGAGGCAGGATGAAATCGGGACGCTTTTCGCCGTAACCATTGATTTTGAGACGGCGCAGGATAAAAAAGTGACCGTCCGGGACAGGGATACGATGAAGCAGGACAGAATTGAGATTAGCCAGTTGGCGCAATATTTTCAAAGGAAATTAGAGAATTAAATTAATTAACCAAAAAACTTTGTAAATCTAAAATCCAAAGCTCAAATGCCAAATCAAATCTCAAATCCAAACAACAAAGCGATTTTTAGATTTTGATCTTTAGTTATTGATTTGATATTGGGATTTTGACATTTTGATTTTTTTAGATATTAGAAATTAGTCATTAGGAATTTCAAGATTATGTACACCAAGCACATTCTCAAAAACGGTTTGCGCGTTATATTAATGCCGATGAAGGGCACCGAGACGGTGACGGTTTTGGCCGCGACCAATGCCGGATCGCGGTTTGAAATGCCGCAAGAGGCGGGGCTCGCTCATTTTCTGGAGCATATGGCTTTCAAAGGCACGAAAAAACGGCCCAAGGCTATGGATATTGCCAAAACATTTGACGCGGTAGGCGCTGAATACAACGCTTTTACTTCAAAAGAATTGATCAGCTTTTACGCCAAAGTGGCAGTCGAGCATTTGGATTTGGGGTTGGACATAATTTCCGATATGCTATTAAACGCCCGGCTTCCGGCCGAAGAAATCCAGCGGGAAAAAGGCGTTATTTTAGAGGAGATGCATCTGTATCAAGACACGCCAATGCGCTATGTGGATGATATTTTTGAAGAACTGCTTTTCGGCCAGACTTCTTTGGGAAAGATGATTATCGGCACGGAAAATACCATCAAATCATTTTCGCGCGATATGTTCGTCAATTATCAGGAAGGGCTTTATAAAGCATCCAATGTCGTGGTGTGCGTGGCCGGAAAAATTGACGAAGCCAAAGATCTCAAGCGCATAGAAAAATATTTCAGCGGCTTGGCCGACGGACCGGTGCGTTCAAAGACTTCCTCTCCGGCTATACAAGCGCATCCGCGCGCGAGAGTCCATTGGAAAAAGACCGATCAGACGCATTTGATGCTCGGTTTCCACGGATATCCGTTGAATCATCCGAGGCGATTCGCGGCCGAACTTCTCACGACCATTTTGGGAAGCGGGATGAGCTCGCGCCTTTTCCATTCAATCAGAGAGAGGCGCGGATTGGCGTATTATGTGCGCGCCGGATCCCAGAGCTACACGGACGCGGGCTATATCGCGGCCCAAGCCGGAGTGACCAATCAAAAAGTCCCGCTCGCCATAAAGCAGATTCTCGCGGAATTCAAAAAAATTAAAAATGAAAAAGTGGGTTCTAAGGAATTGCGCAAAGCCAAGGATTACATCAAAGGACATATTCTTTTGTCTTTGGAATCATCGGACGAAGTGGCTTCTTGGGGAGCGATGCAAGAGATTTTGGAAAAGAAAATTTTGACAAGCGATGAGCTTTTCCGGAAAATTAACCGCATCAGTCCGACCGATATTCAAAGGGTGGCTAAAGAATTGTTTGTCAGCCAGAATCTGAACCTTGCTCTGATCGGACCGTTTAAGGACGCCAAGCCATTTGAAAAATTGTTGAAAATATAGTATAATACATAAATGCAACAAACGACCATAATTGAGATTTCAACAAAATCAATAATCCGCATTGTCGCGGTGATTTTAGGCATAATTCTCATCTGGATGGTGTCGGATATTCTATTTTCAATTGTCGTAGCACTCATCGTCGCTTCGGCCATTGAGCCGTGGGTGGGCAAATTGCAGACCAAGGGCGTGCCCCGAAGCATCAGTGTTCTTTTGACTTATTTGGTGGCTTTGGGAATCGCCATTTTGGCCATCGGATCAATCATTCCGCCTTTGGCGTCCGAGGTTTCGCAGCTCGTCAAAGATTTTCCGGAAAAGTATAAAGGATTTATTGATTTCTTCGCATCGCTCAAAACATTTTTGGAAAATAAGGGTTTTGGCGCCAATGTGGAAAATATTTTGCAGGGAGCCGAGACCGGCCTATCCGACTTGACCGGCGGATTTTTCAAAGCCGTGTCCGGATTTTTCGGCGGACTTTTCGGAGTGCTGGTGGTGGTGGTCCTCGCTTTTTATTTCTCAACAAGCGAAGAAGCGATAAAAAAATTGTTAAGGCATGTCATCCCGCCCGCTTCGCAAGAAAGGTGGCTCGGCCTCATTGACACAGCGCAGCAAAGAATCGGCTGGTGGTTCAAGGGGCAGATCATTCTTTCTTTGGCGATTTTCATTCTCACATTTGTTTTTTTGAAAATCTTGGGCGTAAAATACGCGCTGGCGCTGGCTTTTTTGGCCGGTCTCTTGGAAATCGTGCCGGTGATCGGGCCGATCATCTCGGCCATTCCGGCAGTTTTTTTGACTTTGCTTTACTCGCCGTTTAAAGCCTTGCTTGTTTTAATTTTATTTATTCTGATCCAGCAATTTGAAAATCATATTTTAGTGCCGAAAGTGATGCAAAAAAGCGTGGGCCTGCACCCGATTATTGTCATTGTGGCGATGCTTGTGGGGGCCAAGCTCGGAGGAATTACCGGCGCTTTGGTGGCTCTGCCGATTGCCACGGTCGCCGATGTAATTCTCTCCGACATATATTCTCGCTCTAAAGAAAAATCAAATGCCGGCGGGTGATTTTAATTTTGAAAATTTTGCTTGGCTGACCGCGGGGATCGTTTTTTTAATTTTTGTCGCTTGGAACACTTTTTCTTTGGTAAGGACATCTAAGCTTTTGGACAGAGAACGGCAG
>JBBUEG010000065.1:0-1781 GCA_038056985.1 Patescibacteria group bacterium
GCAAACATTTTTGCGGGCTTTGGAAATTGATCTGCCGATGTCGGAATATTACGGGACTTTTTTGAAGAGAAGGACGCTGCTCACCCTGCCGCTTCAAACACTTCCTCAGGCGAGGTGATTCCATTAAGCGCCTTTAAAAGACCGTCTTGAACCATAGTGATCATTCCTTGTTTGACGGCGATCTCCTGGATGGCGTACTCTGACAGCGATCCGGATAAAATGATTTTTTCAATGTCGCTGTTTTTTCGGAATATTTCAAAAATACCAATTCGTCCTTTGTAACCGATGCCATGGCAGGCCTCGCAACCCTTGCCCTTCCAAAATACCATTTTTTCCGGATTTGTTTCGGGCGGAAGCGCATGTTTTATTCCGGCGATTTCTTGCTCTATTTTTTTCATCAAATATTCATCCGGCCGATGTTCCTCTTTGCACGCTTGGCAAATGCGGCGCACCAGCCTTTGCGCCATTACGCAATTGATGGCAGGCGCTAATAAAAACGGCTGGACTTTCATTGATAAAAGTCGGGGAATGGTGGCGGCCGCGCAATTGGCGTGGATGGTGGACAATACAAGATGTCCGGATAGAGCCGCCTGAATCACCGTCTCCGCCGTTTCCGTGTCCCGTGTTTCTCCTACCAGCACGATGTCTGGATCTTGGCGCAAAATCGCGCGCAAACCATTGGCAAAAGTCATTCCGTGCTTTACATCAACTTGCGTCTGGGTAATGCCGTCCAGCTCGTATTCAATCGGATCTTCAATGGTCATAATGTTGATTTCCGGATTTTTCAGTCTCATCATTATGGCGTGAAGAATGGTGGTTTTTCCGCTTCCGGTCGGGCCGGCCGCCATAATCATTCCAAACGATCGATTCATTTCTTGTTCCAAAATTTCTATTGTGTGTTTTTCCATGCCGACCGTTTCCAAGGTCAATTTGTGGCTGGAAGAAAAAAGCAAGCGGAAAACGATGCTTTCCCCGAAAGACGCCGGCAAGGTGGAGACGCGGATGTCAATTTTGTCTCCGCCGATCATTATCATAAATTTTCCGTCTTGCGGAATCGTATCCACATTGATTTTCAAATGAGCCAAAAATTTGATGCGGGAAACCACTTTATTCCATAGTTTTCCGGGGATTCGCGCCACTTCGTGCAGTACGCCGTCCACCCGCATACGAACTTCAATTTCGCGTTCGCCGGCGTCAAAGTGGAGGTCGGACGCTTCTGATTTTATGCCGGCGGCCAGAATCAGAGTGAAAATGTCAGACACGGAAACGGTTTTTATTTTTTCATTAAGTTCCTGGAGAGTTTTAATTTCGTTTTGGAATTTTTTAATGTCTTCTTCGGAAATCGTCAGGCCGCGGCTGACCTCCTTTATTTTCGGAACATGGTCAAACGCGGACAGCGCTAAGGCAAAAGAATTTTCCGAAATCATGAAAATGTCAATATTTTGAAAAGGATAATCAAGCTTTATTCTAGCGGCTATTTTATGAAATACCGCGGCTTCCGGATCAACCGCCGCCAATTTCAATTGTTTGTTGGTTTGGAAAATGCAGCAGGCCTTGGCTTCAACCATTTCCTCGCGCGAAAGAATCAAAAGCGCTTCCTGGGGAAGAGGAAATCCTTTCAAGTTTATGTAAGAAAATCCGCTAGCCCGCGCGTTGCTCTCAGTCATCGCTTCCATTTCCTTCTTATGAATTTCCGTCATTCTTTCCTGGAATTTTTCCCCGACCGCATCGCCGCTTTTCTTCGGTTTGTTTTTTAATAGTTCTTCAATGCTTTGCATAAT
>JBBUEG010000066.1:0-5368 GCA_038056985.1 Patescibacteria group bacterium
AGGCCCCTTTTGACTGGAACCAACTGCCAGTCGGTAAAAGATCCCGAAAATCAGCCAAAAAAGCAGAAGCCCAAAATGCAAAGACCAAAGATAGTGGTCAAAAAGGCCGATCATCAAAAGGCCGATTGCGGCCGCCCCGGACCAGATAAGAAGCGGGAGTGAGTGTTTGTTTAAGAAGCTCAAATGCCAAGCGATAATTATAACGAAAACTAAAAGACCGATAATCCCCAATTCGGAAATAATCAAAAGATAAATGTTATGGATGGGATGGATTTTCCACGCCGGAAAACTTGGATAAATGTTTTGGAGTTCTTTGACATACTGATTAAGGCCGATGCCGACAAAAGAATTTTCCCGAACGATTATTTGCGCGTCATCGTATTCCCGAACGCGCTCGGAAACAGACATTTCTTCCAAACGGTTTTGAACGGAAAATCTTAAAAACGCTTCAGGAAAAATCAATATCAAAACTGCGACACAGATAATGACAGTAAAAATAATTCCCATCACTGACTTCAGTCGACCGGCGAACGCGGTCCATAAAACTCCGAACAATATACCGATGCCCGCCGCCAACCAACCGCTTCGTGAAAAAGTAAAAAATAAACCGAAGATGAGGAGGACGAGGCTGCCCCAAGCGATTATCTTGAATCTTAAATCTTGAATCTTAAATCTTTTTTCAGTATTGCTGGCGATGAAGCCGCAGAGGAGAAGTATCGCTGCCGTGAGCAGGCCGCCTAAAATATTCGGATGCGGCAGAGTGCCGTAAGCGCGCAAAAATCGGCCATCGGCCGTTTGCAAAACCGAATCGCCGAGAATTAAAGCCGAATGAAAAGCTTCGCCCAGCCAAATATTAGCCGGTACGATTTGAAAAAAAAATTGTTCCATCCCCCATACTGCCTGAAGTACCGCAGAGAAGCAAAAAGCCGCGATTGCCCATTGCGGTTTTAACGGACTATTTTTCACAACCCACCATAAAACCAATCCTTCCCATAAGCGCATAATCGCATATACCGCGATTTTCCTATCTTCGGCTTGTCCTACTCCGGCCAAGGCCATTAAACCAAAACCGGCGATTAAGATATAAATCCACAAAAACCCCTGATTCCTAATTCTTAATTCCTCATTCGCGTTACTTCGCCATTTCCACAAAATCGTTAGAATGGCGGAAATGAAAAGCAAAGTGTCGGTGAAATAAAGCGCGCCCGTACCGTACTCAAAAGGCGCACCCTTCAAATCCGCCTGATCGAAGATCCAACGCGCCTCCAACGGCAAAAGAAAAATCAGCAGGATCAAAGAAAATTTGGCAAAAAATTCTAAAAACATAATTCTTTCAATTTTGCTTCAAATTTTTCCCTGAAATAAGCCCGTCGGTCGTTTTTGTGAAATTTTAGAACATCCGAGGAAATAAATACTCCGCTATCAGGGATTTCAGCCAATCGAGAAAGTTCGTCCGGCAAAATCCGTCTTTGAAATTTTTCAAAAAATTTTTCTATCAAAGGAAGTATTAAAAAAAACTTCTCGCTGATTCTTTGCAAGCCGCGGACCAAAGCCTCTGATTCCAACTGCCGGCGCGGATGAAAAATCGGCGCAAGGCCGGCTGGCAAATTTTCCTTAATCCATAAATTAGCAGCGGAAAATCTTTCAAAATATTTTTTATGCCCCGCTATCGGCGTAATATCATTGGTTAAAAAAGCAAAGTGGAGATCGCCGCGTTTTAGGGCAAGGGGCTCCATATCCAAAGCATTGCTTGAAACAAAAAAGCTCGGGCAAAGGCCGTCGTAATTTTTACGATCGCCCGGCCGCAAGCGGAATAATTTTAAAAAACCGGTCAGAAAAAATCGAGATGTCCAAATATGCTCCGGCTCGGTGATAACCAGCAAATCAATATCGCTAGAATCTTTTGCATTATGATAGCTTAGATTATTGCAAATCGCGATCGCTCGGACAAACGGCGCGTATTGCAAAAATCCGATCCAAAATCTCGCCCGATTGAATTTGTGATCCGAGATCACATATCGCCTTTTTCTTTCCTCAATCAATTCCCCACGGCCTTTTAAAAAATAAAACCCGCCGCGAAAATCCAATAAACCTTTCAATCCTTTAGATTTCTCCAGCGTTTCAACAATTTCATTCAATCTATGCCCCTGATTCATGTTTCCTGATTCATGATTCATGTCGCGAAACTGCCATTTCCAAATCTCCAACTCTGTTAGAGGATAAGAAAATAAATCAAAATAAACAATGGTTCGCAAAATTGATTGTTCAATGCTTGACAAATTCATACTTTTATATTACAATAGCTCGTTAACCGTTCTTTTCAGTATAATGGAAAATCACAACTATTCAAAACTAAGGGGGAGAAAAAATGGATACAATTTGGAAAAAGTATAATTCGTTTGTTAGTCGGATATTGCAGGGCGTACCTCTAAATTGGAGAGTTAATCCCAATTACATCACGGTTTCCCGTCTCTTTCTGGTGTATTTCGCCTTGTTTGCTTTACCGCAAGCAAATCCATGGATAGCGCTTTTTGCAGCCGCGGCGGCTTTCACCATAACGGATTATCTGGACGGCGCTTGCGCCAGAGCTTGGGGCAAAGCGACTATCGGCGGAAAACTTTTTGACCCGATTATTGACAAGACCTCTCTGCTGTGGTTTTTGCTCTTCTTGTATATGCAATCAATAATTCCATACATCTTGTTATTGATTATTCTGTTCTTCGAATTGATGATCATTATCATCACGATTTACTGGATACACGAAAGCTGGGTCGCAACTCGTTTCGTTAATGATCCCTTTGGCGCTTTTCTTGTCTTGCTGGATAAGAAAATCCCAATTCATCCGGCCGGCAAAATAAAAATAGTAATGTACTGTATGTCGTTTACTTCTTTGGCTCTAGCCGGAATAACCGACAACGCGGATTTAACTACCGCCGGAGTTGTCTTTTCAATATTGGGCGTGTTTTTTACCGCTCTATCCATCCCTAGATACCTCAATCCGCCGGATTGAGGAATAAATCAACAAATTAAAACGGGAAGCAACTCTACTGCTTCCCGTATTTTTTTATTTTAAAAATTATCGTTATAAAATCTTTTTCAAAAACTGTCCGGTATAAGAATTTTTGACTTTTATAATATCTTGGGGCGTGCCGAATGCTACCAAAAGTCCTCCCTTTTCCCCGCCCTCCGGACCCAGATCAATAATCCAATCCGCGCATTTGATCACATCGAGATTGTGTTCAATCACCAGCACCGTATTGCCTTTGTCCACCAATTGCTGAAGCACATCCAAAAGTCTTTTAACATCCGCAAAATGAAGACCCGTGGTCGGCTCATCCAAAATGTATAAAGTGCGGCCCGTGGCGCGCCGCGCCAATTCGGTGGCCAATTTCACGCGCTGGGCCTCGCCACCGGAAAGGGTGGTGGCGGATTGGCCTAATTTAATATATCCCAAGCCCACTTCTTCCAAGGTTTTAAGCTTCGTATAAATCGTCGGAATATTTTCAAAAAAATTAAGCGCTTCTTCAACCGTCATAGCCAAAACATCGGAGATATTTTTTCCTTTGTAATGAATTTCCAAAGCTTCTTTATTATACCGCCGGCCCCGGCACTCTTCGCATTCCACATACACATCGGCCAAAAATTGCATTTCAATCCGCACTAGGCCTTCGCCTTGGCACGCTTCGCATCGGCCGCCTTTGACATTGAAGCTGAATCGTCCGGGCGAATATCCGCGGATGCGCGCTTCGGGCAATTCCGTGTACAAATCACGGATGGGCGTAAAGGTGCTGGTGTAAGTGGCCGGATTAGAGCGCGGCGTGCGGCCGATGGGCGATTGGTCAATATCAATCACTTTGTCCAAATACTGCAATCCCAGAATAGCTTTATGTTTTCCCGGCCGGTCTTTGGATTGATAAAAATGCTGGGTAAGGGCCTTGGCTAAAATATCATTCATCAGGGTGGACTTGCCCGAGCCGGACACGCCCGTGATGCACACGAATTTTCCCAAAGGAATTTCCACGCTTACTTTTTTCAAATTAAATTCCTCGGCTTCCAAAATTTTTATTGACTTGCCGTTGCCCGGCCGATAAGCTTTGGGCGGCGTTATTGACAATTTTCCCGATAAATATTTTCCGGTGATTGATTTCGGGTTTTGAGCTATTTTCTTGGCCGGGCCTTCGGCCACCACTTCTCCGCCGGCCGTCCCCGCACCCGGACCGATGTCAATCACCCAATCGGAAGATTCAATCATCCCCTGATCGTGTTCCACCACGATCACGGTATTGCCCAAATCGCGCAAATCTTTGAGCGTTGAAATCAATCGCTCATTGTCTCGCTGGTGGAGCCCGATAGACGGTTCGTCTAAAATATAAATCACGCCCGAAAGCCGCGATCCTATTTGCGTGGCGAGCCTGATGCGCTGGGCCTCGCCGCCCGATAAAGTGGTGGCGGCCCGATCCAAAGTAAGATATTCCAAGCCCACATTGTAAAGAAATTCCAAACGCACGATTATTTCTTTGATGATCTGGCGCCCGATTTTCCTTTCCCGTTCGGAAAGAATTTCCGATTCGTGCTTGCCCGCCTCTTTTTCCAAAAATCGGAAAAATTCCAAAGCTCGTTCAATGGTTAAAGATACGATGCGATCAATGGATTTGTCCGCGATGGTCACCGATAAAACTTCGGGCTTCAGCCTCTTTCCCTGGCAGACCGGGCAAAGAGAAACGCGCATATAGCGCTCAATTTCCGAACGAATATAATCGGAATCGGTCTCTTTATAGCGCCGTTCCAAATTGGGAATTATACCCTCGTGTTTTACTTCAAAGCCGTCCACTTCGTATAAAGCGTCTCCCGTCCCGTATAAAACGATTTTCAATTGCTTGGGAGAGAGCTGGCCGACCGGCACATCAATGGAAAAATTATGTTTTCTCGCCGCTTCTTGCAAAAGCCGGACATGCCATCCGATATTGGGCGCGATCCTGGACCACGGCCGCACCGCGCCCTGCGCAATGGTAAGATTTTTATTGGGAAAAACCAATTCTTCATCCACTTCCAATTTTGTTCCAAGGCCGGTGCAGACCGGGCAAGCGCCGTGCGGACTATTGAAAGAAAAATTCCGCGGCTCAATTTCCAATATGTTGATTCCGCATTTTGGACAGGCAAATCTCTCGGAAAGAATCAGATCTTCTTCGGTATCGGAGCGATGGACGATTACCGCTCCTTCGCCTAATTCCAGAGCGGTTTCCAAAGATTCAAAAAGCCGCGACCGCTCTTCCGGATCAATACTGAGCCGGTCAATCACCACTTCAATGTTATGCTTTTTTTGCTTGTCCACTTTCAAATCCAGCGCCTCTTCAATCGGATAAGACAT
>JBBUEG010000066.1:5468-9064 GCA_038056985.1 Patescibacteria group bacterium
GGATTATGCGATACTGATTTCTGATCAATGGAAATGGCGGGCGACAATCCTTCTATCTGATCCACATCCGGCTTGTCCATTATGCCTAAAAATTGCCGCGCGTAAGAAGACAGGCTCTCCACATAGCGCCTTTGCCCTTCGGCGTAAATCGTGTCAAAAGCGAGCGATGATTTTCCCGATCCGGAAAGCCCGGTCATCACCACCAATTTGTCGCGCGGAATCTCCACGCTGATATTTTTCAGATTATGCACCCGCGCGCCTCTAACTATGATTTTGCTTGGCATAGCCGATAAAAAATTAAACAAGAACGCGGCTTATTATACACCCCTCGTCAAGAGCCGTCAAGGGCTTATGGCAAAAAAGAGCCTCACGGTTAAATTCACCGTGAGGCGTTGTTTTAAGTCCCTAAACAAAAAATGGCAAAATAAGCTCTGTGTATTTGTCTTTTTCTTTGTCAATCGAGACTACCATTCTCCCAGCTTTCTTTTCATTAATCGCCCATTCCAAAAGAGAAAGAGCGTGGTTAAAAAAAGCCTTTTTGGTCCTTACTCCCACTTGCTCCATTAGAGCCTCCATTTTAACTGTTTGCTCGCCAGTAAAATCAAACTGAAGCCGTACTGTTTGTTCCATCTCAATCACCTCCTTGCACCTACCTCTTTATCGTTTTTAGCGTTATCTGATAAATTCAGATTCTACAAAAACCTAAATTTCTTTACCTTGGCAAATTGCGGCGAATACTTTTTTTCCGGAGCCAATTCTACGGTAAAGCCGTAAAGTTCTTTCAAAATCTCATTTAATGGTCTAAGCTGCAAGCCGCCAAACCGCACAGTGTCATAGTTAAAGGCTGGGCAATCGGTAATCGCGTGCTTATTACACCAATAAACTTCTTCTCCATAATGCGCGCAGCACAAATCGGAAGATTCCTGATTAATCTGTCTTCTATACAGATGGACGCACAGAGACTCCCGCCGACCGCTATCATACTGATATTTTAGAAGAAGTTCATACGCGGTGAGCAAACTGTAACGAGCCGCCCCATCTATTAATTGATAACCGCAAACACTGCCGGTTCCTTCTAGAGTGAAGTAGACTCCGTCATCTATGGGCGCAATAACCGCGACATTTTTTGAGCAAGCAAAAATCGCCCAAAGAAAATCTTTGAAATTACTTATCATCTCGCCCCTCGGCCCCGTGATCTTAAACCTTCTAACGCCACCATATTCATTTTCAAGCGACTTTAATAATGAGCGCAGCTGTTCCTCGTTTTTTATTCTATCAATACCGGAGCATTCATAAACCATTTGAAGCAAGTTTTTCATGATCGTCCCCTCCCTTTGTTAATGTTATTTAAATATTAAAAGAACTAAACAAGCCAAGCTTAAGCGTTTTATTTTAAATTGTCAATACTTATTGGCTCGCGCACTAACGTGCCAAAACACAATTTGGCGCGGGCTTTTTTTATTAAAAACAATCCGGAAACAACTCAAACCAAATCAACAAAACGATAGCCAATAAACCGCTCTTTACTTCTCAACTATTTCAAGCCTATCGTGCATTTTGACGATCGTCTGAATACACGATATAATGGGAATTGGTAAAATTTATCGAAAAAAATTATTAGCACTAATAATAAAATCTTGAAATATGAAGGGTGAAAATCGCTTGAAAATTTTGGAATTTCTGGAAAATTCCGCCCAAGCGGCCGAAGAATTATTCTTTATCTTTACAGTTCCTTACGGCACCTCGAGAAGAGGGGCGGAATATCTTTTAAGCAAACATCGGGAGAGAAGGGCATCATTCAATGACCCTGAACATAAAAGGAAACAACTGCGTTTTAACGATCTGCTCTACCGCTTGCGCAGAGAAGACTTGGTGGAAGAAAGCAACGGCGGTAAACAATTTTTAATAAAATTAACCGCTAAAGGGCGGCAGGCGCTTAAGAAATTCCGCCACAAACAGCAATACCATCCTTCCCAAGCGAATTACAAACCGGAAAAAGACAATTCTCTAAAAATTATAATTTTTGACATTCCGGAACCAGAGCGGGCGAAGCGCGCATGGCTAAGAGATGTGCTTAAAAATTTGGAATTTCAAATGTTGCAAAAAAGCGTTTGGGCGGGAAAAGTAAAATTGCCGGAGAAATTTATTCGCGATTTGGGCGAGCTGCGCCTTTTGCCCTATGTGGAAATTTTCGCCATTGATAAGAGAGGGACATTAAAACGGTTGGAATAATTTGAAGTAAATTGATCGTTGTCGCAGAGATAGCATACTCACCATAGGAATAAATAGAATATAATCATGCTATCGCTATCGTGCATTTTGACGATCGTCCGAACGCACGATAATTGGAAAATAGATACATAATTGACTATGTCGCCGCTTTTTAAAAATCTTAAGCACATTCCACGGTCTCCGGGCGTGTATTTTTTCAAAAGCGCCAAGGGCAAGGTTTTATATATTGGCAAAGCTAAGGATTTGCGAAAACGAATCAGCCAATACCGGCAGGGGCGGCTAACTTCTCCACAGACCGCCGCGATGCTTTCCAAAGCCGCCAAAATAGATTTTTTAGTCGCGTCCAGCGAAGTGGAGAGCCTCGTCTGGGAAAATAATCTGATTAAAGAACATCAGCCCAAATATAATATCCGCATGCGCGATGACAAAGACTACCTTTACATTAAAATATCAGACGAACCTTTTCCAAAAATCACGGCCGAGCATCGCGCCAATTTGTCCGGCGGCGAACTTATCGGGCCGTTTACTTCTTCCGAATATGTCCAGACGACCTTAAAGACGATCAGAAAAATTTTTCCTTACCGCACCTGCAATACTCTGCCTAAAAAACCATGCCTGTATTTTTTTATAAAACTTTGCCCGGCGCCGTGCGTTGAAAAAATCTCACAAAACGATTACGCGGAAACCATAAAAAAAATCAAGCAAATACTTTTGGGCAAAGATAAAAAAATCATCGGCGAATTAAAAGCGCAAATGCGCGAGGAATCAATTATTCAAAATTATGAAAAAGCGGCCGCTTTGCGGAATCAATGGCAAGCCCTGGAACACATTTACGGCCGTAGCCTCGCAACCGCGGGCGATGAAGATTTTTTCAGCGCGGTAAAATCGGAATCTTACGCGGCCGTACACTTATTTATTGTCCGCGATCAAAAAATGATCCGTTCCGAGACTTTTTTATTTGACCGGGCTGAAGAATATTCGCAAAGCGAGATTTTTCAGTCAGCCGTTTTAAATTTTTACGAGCACGCCGCAAGTCTGCCAAAAAATATTATTACCGCGCACCTGCCGGCAAATTTTTATATTACGGAACAATGGTTGAAACTTAAAGCGAAAAAACTTGAATCTCCAATGCCCAAATTTATAATTCCCAAACGCGGAGCAAAATTAGCCTTATTGAAAACCGGTATCCGCAATGCTTTGGAAAAAATAAGCTGGCATAAAATTTCGCAAATTTCAACAAAAGAGCAGATGGAGCAAACCGCGATTGATTGGCAAAAAATTTCAAACTCTTCCGCCCTTCCGCGCCGCATTGAGTGCTATGATATTTCCAATATTCAAGGAACGGATGCGGTGGGATCAATGGT
>JBBUEG010000066.1:9164-22098 GCA_038056985.1 Patescibacteria group bacterium
GATCCGCCTCCGGCGGAAAAAATTTTACGCCGAAAAAATCGGATTACCGCCGATTTATTATAAAAACGGTGGTCGGCGCCAATGACCCGGCTATGATGAGTGAAGTCATAAGCCGCCGCTTGAATCACAGAGAGTGGCCGAGACCCGATCTCATTCTTTTAGACGGCGGGCTATCCCAACTATCCGCCATTTCTCGATTATTTAATGCGAAAAATATCAAAATCCCTTTGGCCGCTTTGGCGAAAAAAGAAGAAGAAATTTATACTCCGCGCCACTCCTTGCCTATCCGCTTGCCCAAAAATTCTCCCACTCTCCACCTGCTCCGAGCCATCCGCGACGAAGCGCACCGCTTTGCCATCAGCCACTACCGCCAGCGGCATAAAAAATCGACTTTTGCAAAAAATTTATAAAAAAAAGGACCAATCTCAAATAGAGACCTTTGTATGTGAAACAATCCTTCAAGATATTCCAGGTATAAATAATGGGGATCCGTCTATCCACCCGCGTCTTTTGTAAATAAACAACGCTAAGCGATTATAAGGATGAAATAATAAAGGGTGTTTTGTCCAAATTTGGCTTGATAGCACCCCACTTAACCGAATTACACACGCGATTCGGGAATCAAGAGGCGATTCAGAAACAATTGATTGAAACAGTGGTTAACAAGTCTGTCTATATGACAGGACCACTGATGTCTTCTAAAGAGTCGTATGCAGAGAAACGCAATGACTTGATTCGTTTAGTGGAGGACCAAGTGGCTCACGGTGTTTATCGCACGGTATCACGGGAGGCGAAAATAAAAGATTCAATTACTGGTACAGATAAAACTGTAACCGTAGTTGAAATCGTTATGAAAGATGGCATTCCGGATCGGCAAGAAGAGGCGGTTTTGACACAATTTGGTATTAAGTCATTCAATTTCTCGCTTACCGCCCTTATTTATGACGAGACAATTGAGAATCAGATAAAAGAACAACAGAAGATCTCTATGGATGTACAAACAGCAATTGCCGATGCTAAAAAAGCGGAACAGCGAGCGATTACTGTTGCGAAAGAAGGAGAAGCTAATGCTGCAAAAGCCAAATGGGATCAGGAAGTTGTGAAAGCCAAAGAGGTGACGGCGGCCGAGCAGAGAAAAGAGGTTGCCAAGCTTGATAAAGACGCTGCTGAGTTTAATAAGTAAAAGCTTATTCTTGAGGGTCAGGGTGAAGCGGAGAAGAAAAGGTTAGTTATGAACGCTGACGGCGCTCTTGAGATAAAGCTCAATACTTATGAAAGAGTAATGGCAAAATTCGCTTCAGAATTTGCCAAACAAAAATGGGTTCCAGAACTTCAGATGGGGACTAATGGGTCGGCCAACGGAAATGCGGCAGTGGATATGATTAACTTATTGACCGTGAAAACCGCTAAAGACCTCGGGCTCGATTTAAAAACGCGCCAAGGCCAACAACAGTAGTAACTACCCCTCTCTCTTAATACCCCTCCATCGCAATGCGCGTTGGAGGTTTTTTTTGATTTTTTATGAAAATATGTTAAAATAAACAATATGAAAACTCCTAATAATGACATAAATTTAACTACAGAAGAAGATGTTCTGAAATTCTGGGATGATAACAAGATTTTTGAAAAGAGCATTGCCAATCGGGCCAAGGGCAAGGAATATTCTTTCTATGATGGGCCGCCGTTTGCCACGGGCAAACCCCATCACGGCCATATTTTGGCCACCACTATCAAAGACACGGTCGCTCGCTTTTGGACAATGAAAGGCTATAAAGTGGAGCGCCGGGTGGGCTGGGATTGCCATGGATTGCCCGTAGAAAATCTGATTGAAAAAGAAATAGGCATCCGGTCCAAGCGGGACATTGAGGCAATGGGCATTGAAAAATTCAATGAGGCTTGCCGTGCGGCCGTATTTCGCTCCGTGGACGATTTTGAAAAGACATTGAAAAGAGTCGGCCGCTGGGCTGATTATTCCAATGCTTACGCAACGCTTGATCTGCCGTATATGGAATCGGTCTGGTGGGTCTTTAAGCAAATTTACGATCAAGGACTGGCGTATCAGGATTTTCGCGTGACGCCTTATTGCCCGCGCTGCGGCACTCCTCTTTCCAATTTTGAAGTGAATCTGAATTATAAGGACGACACGATTGACCCTTCTGTTTTTGTAAAATTTTCGATCAAGAATGATACAAGATACAAGATACAAGATACGAGTTTCCTAGTGTGGACCACAACGCCATGGACGCTTCACGGCAATGTCGCTTTGGCCATTGATCCAAAATCTCTTTACGCGCGCGTTAAATACAATAGCGAAGAACTGATTCTTGCCAAAGCACGGCTTTCCACGCTGGACGGCGATGTTGAAATTCTGGAAGAAATTAAAGGGGAAAAATTGATCGGCTTGTCTTACGAACCGCTTTACCCCGCCAAAGAAGCGGAAAATGGTGGGTACAAAGTGACTGCCGGAGATTTCGTGTCAATGGAAGACGGCACCGGCATTGTGCATATCGCGCCGGCTTTCGGCGTTGACGACTATCAAATGCACAAACAGCACAACCTGCCGTTTGTCAATAATATTTCTTTGGAAGGAAGATTTTTCAATGTATCGCAAGCTTGGAATGGAAAAAAAGCCAAAGACGCGGACAAAGATATTATTGAAGATTTGCGGACTCGCGATCTATTGTTCAAAGCCGAGACAATCAAACACACTTATCCTTTTTGCTGGCGCTGCGAGCATTATTTGATTTACTACGCGATAGAATCCTGGTACATCGGCGTCACCAAGATGAAAGATCAATTGATTAAAAATAATAAAAAAATCCACTGGATGCCGCAACATTTGAAAGATGGCCGATTTGGCAAATGGCTGGAGGGCGCGAGAGATTGGGCCGTGTCGCGAACCCGTTTTTGGGGAGCGCCTCTGCCAGTCTGGGAGTGCGAGAATAATCACCGCGAAGTTTTCGGCAATATCAATGATTTGGCAAGGCATATTTCCGGAAATACCACTTTTACTTTTATCCGCCACGGCGAATCCGAGCATAATGCGAAAGATGTGTGCAATGGCGATCCGGCCAAAGAATTTCATTTGACCGCCCGCGGACGGCGCCAAGTGGAAAAATCAGCCAAAGAATTGGCCCGCCAAAAATTTGATGTGATTTTTTGTTCGGATTTTATCCGCGCCCACGAGACCGCGGAAATTCTGCAAAAGCACATTAAGGCGGAAATCAAGGAAGACAAAAGATTGGGCGACATCAATGTGGGCCAATGCGAGGGCTTACCGCGAACGCAGTGCCGCCTGGATCAATCCAAAGCGCCCGTGCTTTATGAATATCGCTTTCCGGACGGGGAATCTTTAGCCGATATTGAAAAACGAATGACGGCGGCCTTAGCCGATATTGAGAAACAATATCCGGGCAAAAATGTTCTGGTGGTCAGCCACGAGGATCCGATAAAAACCGTGTACGCGGCGTATAATTTGGTGCGCGATCACGATGTGCATTCTTTGCATATCGGCAATGGGATGACGCATATTTTTGAATCCAAAGCGCCCAAGGATTTGCACCGACCGTACATTGACGAAGCGATTATTTCCTGCGCCAAATGCGAGAGCGAAATGCGCCGGATTCCCGATGTTTTTGACTGCTGGTTTGAGTCCGGCTCTATGCCCTACGCCCAGTGGCATTATCCTTTTGAAAACAAAGATCTGGTGGAAAAAACTTTTCCGGCCGATTTTATCGCCGAGGGACTGGATCAGACGCGCGGGTGGTTTTACACGCTTCATGTTTTGGCAACGATTTTGACGCAAAAGAATATTGGTTTGGGCAAAAATAATCCGGCTTTTAAAAATGTCGTGGTCAATGGATTAATCTTGGCGCAAGACGGCAAAAAACTTTCCAAAAAACTCAAAAATTACACTGAGCCGGAAATCCTGATGCAAAATTTCGGCGCGGACGCTTTGCGCCTTTTTCTTTTGGCGTCAACGCCGGTAGGCGAAGATTATCGCCTATCCGACAAAGCGATTGAAGGAATATATCGCAGCGTAGTTTTGATAATTAAAAATGTTTTGAATTTTTACGAAACATACAAAAGCGAAGTTAAAAGTGAAAAGTTAAAAGTGAAAAGTTGTTCCGCGTTAGACCTTTGGATTTTGGCGCGATTGTCCGAAACCGCCGCGACAATGACCAAGGGAATGGAGACTTATGACCTCACGCGCGCTTCCCGGCCGCTTTTGGATTTCGTCACCGATCTTTCCGTGTGGTATGTGCGCCGCAGCCGCGAAAGAATAAAAGACGCAAAAGAAGGAAAAATCGTTTCCGAAGTTTTGCGGCAAGTTCTTTTGGAGCTTTCCAAATTAATGGCGCCGTTTATGCCTTTCACGGCCGAGATGATTTATCAGAAAGTCAAACCCGCCTACGCCAAGGCTTCGGCGGGCAAGGAATCGGTGCATCTGGAGGATTGGCCCAAAATAAGCGAAAAGCGAAAAGCGAAAAGCGAAAAATTGTTGAGAGAAATGGAGCTGGTAAGGAAAATTGTAGAACTGGGACACAGGATCCGCAAAGAACAAAATATAAAAGTGAGGCAACCTTTGAGCGTTTTGCGAATTGAGAAACAACCCCGCCTGGACGAGACTAAAGAATTGCTGGCGATTATTGCCGATGAATTAAACATAAAGCAGGTGGAAATAGTTGATTCGCTTTCTAAAGATGCGAGCTGGGTTATCACGGAAGATAAAAATATAAAAATCGCTATTTATATTACAATTAGTCCCGCTTTACGGCAAGAGGGCTTGGCTCGCGAAATCATCCGAGCAGTCAACGGCCTGCGCAAAGAATTAAATCTTACGCCCAATGACATAGTCAGCGCGATAGTTCAAACGGACGACGCGGAACTGAAAGATGTTTTGAAAATTTGGGGAAAAGAAATAGAAAATAAGTGCCGATTCAAATCCCTTAAATTTCAAAAAATGGAAAAATCTGAACTAATCCATATAATTAATATCGAAAATAGACAGGTAAATATTAAAATAAATTAAATTGAAAATTGTAAAATTGTAAATTGAAAATTATCAAGCTATGCTCTATTCCGGCCAAGCCATTGTCTTAAAGCGCAGGGCATTTAAAGAAAATGATTTTCTTGCTACAATACTGTCAAAAGAGCATGGAAAAATAGATCTGGTCGTAAAATCCGGCGCTAAAATCACCAGCAAATTGGCGAGCCCCCTGTCCGGAATTTATTGCGTGGAATTTACGGCCGCCCGCGGGCGCGAATTGGACAGGCTTACTTTTTCTTCAATTATTGAGCGTTTTGACAGCATTGAAACAAATTGGGACGCCAGAATTCAAGCGATTCAAATCACTGAAATTATTGATCGCCTTATTTCGGAAAAATCAGCAGATCAAGAAATTTACAATCAAACATTGGAAGCCTTGCGCGCCTTGAATAACTTGAAAAATGAAAAAGTGGGAAAATTGCTGGTTTATAGATTCTTGTGGCTGCTGCTTTACAAATTGGGTACCGGCCCGGAAACAAAATCTTGCGTCAACTGCAAAAACAATGAGAATCTCTCGCATTTCAGCTTTTCGCACGGCGGAATGCTCTGCGCTACTTGCCGGCAAGCGGATGATTCGGCGCAAAATATTCCAGCCGCGGCACTCGCGATGCTTTCTTCAAGCAAACTGTCAAACGGCTGGACAAGCGCCGATGATATTTCCCTTTTTATAAAAATCGCGCGGCTCTGGGGTGAACAGCACACTCACCGGCCGATAAAATCGCTGAATTTTTAATGTATGCCTAAAAAAGATCAAGCTCCGGACAAACAACCGGAAAAAGAAAAAACGGAAATCTCTCCGCTTGATGATATTTATCAAGCCAAGCGCGAGGATGAACCGAAAGATTATTTTTCCACTTTTGAAAAAAGCGATAAAATGGCCGCTTGGAAAAAATGGTTGATCGGCTTTTTTATCCTTCTGTTTGTTTTAGCCGGATCGACTGTGGCCGGATTTTTTATTTTTAATTCAAAAGAAAAATTTTCAAGCCTTAATATTAAATTGGAATTCCAGGGACCGCAGGTGGTTTCCTCGGGCGATTCATTTTCTTTCACGGTCCTGTACGAAAACAGCGAAAATATCGCTCTAAAAAATTCAGAAATCACGCTTAATTTTCCGGACGGATTTTATTTTGAAGAATCTTCGCCTTTGCCCGACAACGAATTTAAAAATTCCTGGGATTTAAAAAATATTCCGGCCGGAAACAAGGGGAAAATAATAATCAAAGGGCGCATTGTCGGCGAAAATAATTCATCCAAGACAATTTCAGCCCGGCTCAATTTTGAGCCCGAAAATTTCTCTTCGCCCTTTGATGTACGCAAAGATTATTTGGTGCGCTTGAATGATTCGGCTTTGAAAATAAATTTTGATTTGCCGTCTCGCGCCGCTCCCGACAGCCGTCTCGTTGGTAAAATTTCACTTTTAAATAATTCTCTAAAACCCATCAAAGATGTAAAACTGGAAATCAATCTGCCGTCTGATTTTACGGTTGAAAAAATAGAGCCTCCCTCCAAAAATTCTATTTGGGAAATTGCCGAACTTTTATCCGATAAGCCTTATGAAATAACGATTGCCGGATCTCTTGCCGGAGCCAATGGAGAATACAAAGAAATAAAGGCCAAGGCGAGCCTGCGCAATGATAAAAACGAATTCATTGCCCAGACCGAGACAAACGCCCTGATTTCAATGATCAATCCGAATCTTGAAGCCGTGATCCTGACCAATGACAAAATTGGCGCAATTTCCGTTGATTGGGGCGACACGCTCGCCGTTTCTTTAAAAGTGAAAAACGCCGGCGATCAAATAATCCGCGATGTTGCGGGACAGCTTACGATTGATTCAACCGCGATTGACTGGCAGAATATCCGATGGACCATACCGGGAAAGCTTCTTTCCGTAAAAAACAGCAGCCAAAAAATCCTTTCATGGACCAAGGATGAATTTCCGGATCTTTTGGAATTATCTCCCGGCAAGGAAACCATTCTCTCGGCAACACTGCCCGTCATTGAACGCCCGCCCAAAAATGTTTCAACCAAAGATTTAATTATCGCCGTCAAGGGCCAAGCCGTTTCAAAAAATGTCGTAGACCTTGAAGGCGTTGAAATCAAATCGGATGCCTCGCCTGTTGAAGTGCGCATCACGACCCAGGTACAGCTCCGCCCCGAAGCGCGCTATACGGACGACGAATACCAGCCGCTCGGCACGGGGCCTGTTCCGCCCGAAGTCGGCAAAACGACCACCTACCAAATCCAATGGTATCTTTCCAATGCCTCAAATGAAGTGACGGACGCAAAAATCACCACCACTCTGCCGCAAAATGTTTTTTGGAAAGGCGGAGAAACCGGCAGCGGCACATTATCTTTTGATCCGGCCACGCGCGAAGTCGCCTGGACCATCAATCGCGTACCGGCCCGTTCCGGACTTGATCTGTCCGGACTCTCGGCAAATTTCACGGTTTCCATCACCCCAAAAGAATTAGAAATCGGAAGTTCAATCACTCTCACCGAACAAACATCTCTTGAGGCGCTGGATGGATTCACCAATCAAATCATCCAGAAAAAATTTGATATTCTGACCACCGATCTACCGACCGATTCGCTGTACGCGGGAAAAGGGAAAGTGGTTCCGGCTGTTTTGGATGCGGTAAATAGCAATACCAATATCAATATAAATGCTAATGAAAATCTAAACAGTAACTAGCCATTAAAATCCAAATTTCAAAACTCAAATGTCAAATCAAATCCAAAATCCCAATTTCCAAGCTTTGACATTTTGTCATTTGACATTGAATTGACATTTGGATTTTGGCATTGGGATTTATTATTGTATGTCTTTCCAAATCATAAAAACTTCCAAAACCAACCACGCCAGAAGGGGCGTCCTAAAAACCGCTCACGGGGAAATCCAAACTCCATTTTTTATGCCGATCGCCACCAAGGGAAGCATTAAAGCTTTGGACAGCGCTGACATAAAAAATTTGGGCGCGGAAATAATATTATCCAATACCTATCATCTTTATTTGCGACCAGGAACAAAAGTTCTTCATAAATTCGGAGGTCTTCATAAATTCATGAATTGGAAAGGGCCGATTCTCACCGACTCGGGCGGATTTCAGGTGTTTTCTCTGGGTGCCCGAATGGAAGAAAAAAATGGTGGAAATTCTTGGGTAAAATTGTCTGAAAACGGCGTGGAATTTCGTTCCCACATTGACGGCGCCAAACACATCCTCACTCCGGAAAATGCGATCCAAATTCAGCTTGCGATCGGCTCGGATATTTTGATGGTGCTGGACGAATGCCCATCCGCTCTTGCTACTAAAGAATATCTCATAGACTCGCTGGAACTTACCACCAGATGGGCAAAACGATGCAAGGACGAAAAAATACGGCTTGAAAAAAAGAATAAAAAACTGCGCAAATCTTTGCTATTCGCCATCGTGCAAGGCGGTACAAGCGCAAATTTGCGCAAAATCAGCGCAAAACAGCTTATTAATATCGGCTTTAACGGCTATGCTCTAGGGGGTCTTGCCGTAGGCGAGCCGGTCAGAGAAATGCTAAAAACTTTGGACGCCGCAGTCCCCTTTCTTCCGGAAGACAAGCCAAGATATTTGATGGGCGTAGGCTACCCCGAACAAATCGTTGAGGCCGTAAAAAGAGGCATTGATATGTTTGATTGCGTATTACCCACCAGAAACGCCCGTCACGGACTATTATTCACCAATCTCAAAGTTTCAAAAAATCTAAAAGTAAGCTATAAAACCATCCGCATTAAACAATCCCGATTTGCCAAAGATACTAACCCAATTGACTCGTCTTGCAAATGCCCCGCTTGCCAAAACTACTCCCGCGCTTATTTGCGGCATTTATTTTCCGCCGAAGAGCCATTAGCCCTCCGCCTCGCCACAATCCACAATGTGCATTTTTATTTAAGCCTAATGAAACAAATTCAAAATAATATTTAAAATTAAATTTTATCAAAAAAATAAGGCAGATCATTTGTAAAGCATTTGATCTGCCTTTTGCAATTACTGCGCTTGTATTTTCCCTAATTCACGGGAATTGATTTACTCCTCCCGGAATTGGCAAATATAAAGTCGCTTTGCGAAGTCCGGACTTTTCTACGACTTCAACCGTACCTCCCTTTGCGCCGCTTTGGGCAATATTAATCATATCTTTGGGCAACGAGTACAATTTACTCTCATCGTCTTGCTCCAAAATCATTTGATAGTAAGATTGCTCACCCCTTGAGACCTCTGCATATTCTATTACTGCATAGGAGCCGGCCTTGATTGAAGTTTTGGGATCACCGGTGTAGGTCCTCTGCATTCCGGAACCAAACAGAAATATGCCGGCGCTAAAACATACAACAGCCAACCCCATAAATTGTTTTGTCTTGCTGAGATTTGCGATGGCAAAACATACTACAAGCAAAATCATTCCTACAATCGTGATAAATATATCCATTTCATCTCCTTTGCCCTTTGGGCGGTTAAATGTTGTTTTCTACCATAAAATATCAAAGAACTTTGAATCGGGAAGTATACAGCAAACCATTGAAAAAGTCAAGAGGAGGGGCTATAATGATAGCAATTATTATAACTTTAACTATTATGAATAAATACAAATTAGCCATCGCTTTAGCGCTTTTGACCGCCGTATTTTCCGGCGTGAATAATTTTATTACTAAAATCGCCGTGACGGCCGTGAAAGATCCGGTGGTCTTTACCACTCTAAAAAACGCCATTGTGGCCGTATTTCTTATCGGCATTATTATTGTCTGGAAAAAGAGAAGCGAGTTGGCGAAATTGACTCCGAGACAAAAAAAGCTCCTTATTCTTATTGGTATTATTGGCGGGAGTATTCCTTTTATTCTTTATTTTACCGGCCTAAAGCAAACCTCAGCTCTTAATGCCTCTTTGATCCACAAAACGCTATTTGTCTGGGTGGCGATTATGGCCGTACCGATTTTGAAAGAAAAAATCGGCTGGCTGCAATTCGCGGCAATGGGGCTTCTTTTCGGCGGCACCATCGCGGTCGGCGGATTTCAGGGATTTAAATTAAACGGTGGCGAATTGATGATTTTAGGCGCCACGCTATTTTGGGCTGTGGAAAATATTATTGCCAAATTTGTTTTGCGCGATGTTTCCAGTATTCTTTTGGCTGGAGCGCGAATGATTCTCGGATCAATAATACTCTTCGCAGTTGTTTTATTCCAAAACAAGGCCCAGATGATGACCGGGTTAAGTTTAATTCAATGGAGCTGGACGCTTCTTACCTCAGTACTCTTGCTCGGCTATGTCATATCTTGGTACACGGCGCTCAAATACGCTCCCGTCACAGTTGTCGCCAGCCTCTTGGTGCCAGCCACTCTAATCACCAATATTTTAACCGCAATTTTTGTCACGCATACAATGCCGAATATGCAGATATGGAGCAATATTCTTTTGGGGATAGGAACAATATTGCTGATTTATGCAACGGTAAGGCGGTGGGAAGTTAAACATCATCAACAGACGCAATCAACTTCTTTGTAAATGTCAAATTTCAAAGCTCAAATGTCAAATCAAATCCCAAGCCCAAATGACTAAATTGTTGAGATTTTGGATTTTGAGTTTGATTTGAATCTTTGGATTTTGACATTGGGATTTTTCAATTTTATGGACGCCCTCTCCCGCTGCACTCGCTACGCTTTCGCGCCCAACCGCCTGCATCTTTGCGGACCGGATAAATCAAGCGAGATTTACGCTTATCTTTCCGAAGGCGAAACAGACAAGGGCTTAGAAATTCTTTTGAGTCAATTTAAAACAATGTATCCGTATCTTAGGCAAATCGCTCATTCCAACAAAATCAACGATCCGCTTGATAAAAAGGTGGTGGACGCCTACTGGATCGGCAATTCACTTTTGGAAAATGTTTTGCCGCGCCAATTTTGGCGAAACGCCGTGGAAGACCATATGTTTCACAAGCGGTTTGACACAAAGTCTTTCCGGATCTTGGAATCAAAAATCGGACAAAATGCCTTAATGCACCATTCTTTCCATGTTTTAAACATAATGAAACGGACCGGCTATTCAGAAAAAGAACACACCATTGAAAGTATGGATGCTTGCCGCGTTTCCTGGGGAAAGGTGATTGAAATTACCGGACCGTTTATTGATGTCATTTATTCTCCTTTGGTAATTTCCGACCATCAAATTGTTTTTGGCAAACCGATTGCCAAAAGAGTCTTGCGGAGTCTCGGAGATGACACCACTCTGGACGAATTAAAAGTCGGGGATATTATTTCAATGCACTGGGATTGGGCTTGCGAAATTTTAAATCACAATCAAGTAAAACGGCTCGCCCACTACACAAAATTAAGCCTCAATTTCGCCAATCAGACGCTATGAAAAACATATTAAAATATATTTTTGTTTCACTATTTCTCTATCCTTTGGCCGGCTTGGCGCACGTTAAATGGTTTGTTCCGGAAAATTCTTCTCCGGTCAGAAATTACAGCTTGTCCGATGCTCCGGTGATTATTTGGATTCTGGTTTCTATATTGATAATCTTTATTGGGATTATTTTGGAGAAAATATGGCGCTTGCCCAAAGGGCTTGAAAATTTTCTTAAATTTTTGGAACGGCCGGTTCTTAGCTTATTCGGCATTTTGATCGGGCTTGCCTTCGTTGCCTTTTCTTTGAGTGGTTTTATCTTTGCTCCGGTTTTAAAAACCGAAGGAATGTTCGGATCTTTTTTGCTGGTCATTCAAGCGGTCATCGGTATAAGTTTTATCATCGGCGCTTTTGAAAAAATCGCGGCGCTCATCATTTTGGGGTCGTACTTTGCGGCCATTCCGCTTTTTGGGTTCTTAAATATGCTGGAAGCGCTGGAAATTATCGGTATCGCGCTGGCCATTCTTATTGCCGGCCGGCCGCGTTGGCGCATTATTAATTTTAAAAATCTGGAAAAATTAGGCGGCCGCTTTTATTCTTATGCCGCACCGATTCTTCGGGTCTTTACCGGATTAAATCTCATAATCCTCGGTTTTACGGAAAAAATTTTAAGACCGGATCTGGGATTAGCGTTTTTGCAAACCCATCCGTGGAATTTTATGCAAATGCTTGGCTTTCATCAATTTTCCGATTATTGGTTTGTGCTTTCGGCCGGAGCGGTAGAAGTAATTTTTGGATTAATCTTTGTTCTGGGCATCGTCACGCGCTTAAACGCTTTGGTCTTGGCCGGTTTTTTTATCGCTACCCTGATTCTGCTCGGGCCCATGGAATTATTGGGCCACGCCCCGCATTTTGCCATCGTATTCGTACTTCTGGTCTTCGGATCAGGAGAAAAATTAAAATTTTTCAGCATAAAACAACCAATAAGCCGGCGGGCTTTTTTATTTTAAATAACAACTGAAAATCTTGGACAATTCTGATTTTTGTTTCTATGATACCATCATCTGCGATATAATTATACTTATGAAAACATCCGTGAAAGTAAGGCCTCGGGCAAAAGAAGAGAAAATCGAGGAAGTAAAAAACGGGGGACTGATTATTTCTGTGAAAGCCGAAGCAAAGGAGGGAAAAGCGAATGAAGCGGCGGTAAAAGCGCTAGCGAAGCATTTTGGAGTAGTACAATCGCGCGTGCGGCTTATCTCCGGCGCGCGCGGCAAACAAAAGATTTTTGAAATTTCGTAATCGTGCTATAATACATTCGAACGAATTTATTATTATTTTAAAATATCGTAATTGCTATGAAAAAAGGCCAGCCAAATTTTGAAATCGGTGATCGGGCGCAAATCCCGAATGATGATATGCCCGGATGGATTCAGGTACTGCGCGAAGGAGGATTTACGGACGGAGAAATAGACCGAATGCTTATTCATCTGAATAAAGAATATGCTAAACAAAA
>JBBUEG010000067.1:0-1751 GCA_038056985.1 Patescibacteria group bacterium
CCGACATTTTCAATAGAATCCACTCTGATTGAGCCTTTTTGGATCTCAATCAATTGTTTGGTAATCCAGAGGCCCAGACCCGTGCCCACGATTTTGGCCGTCTTGTCGTTTTTGACGCGGTAGAATTTTTCAAACAAATGCTCGCGCTCTTGGGCGGCCATTCCGATTCCGGTGTCTCTTATTCGTATTTCAACAAACCCTTCTTTGACCAATGTGGTGACGGCAACGCTGCCGGAAAGAGTGTATTTTATGGCATTGGATAGCAAATTCACGACAATCTGCCGCATCCGGTCTTTATCCGCTGAAATTTTCGGCAAATCCCCTTCCCATTTTTGTTCTTTCAATTCCAAGCCTTTTTCCTTGGCCGAGATGGCCAATTCGGTGATTGAAGCGGAAACAACTTCCTGAATATCCACCGGCGCCAGCGTTAATGACATTCTCCCCTGCTCAATGCGGGACACTTCCAAAAGGTCTTCCACCAAATCGGCCAAACGTTTGGAAGAATCGGCCACCACCTGGAGAATTTTCTTGCTTCCTTCGCTGATCGGTCCGACCGATCCGTCCAAAATCATTGAAAGATACCCGCGCACGGCCGTAATGGGCGCGCGCAATTCGTGGCTGGCCATTGAAATAAATTCATCCTTCATCTGGTCCACTTCTTTGAGCCGCTTGGCGAGCAATGCGTATTGAAAAAGCCGCGAATTGAAAGCCACGAGAGTAAGAACTATTATCAATGTTCCAATTAAAATTACATAAGACCAAAGAAATGTCCCGCCCGCCATCCTCTCGTGAATGATTTGAAATGAAATTTTAAGCCGGATCAATCCAAGCTTTTCCCCGAAAACATCATGCAAGGGGCTCACAACGATTAAAAACTGTTTTTTTGGGTCTTTGTTGGTTTGATTCTCTATTGAGAGAGCGGTTGAAGTTGACGAATATCTTATTGAGTGGTCCTCATTCCAAACCGGAAGATTATATCTGGCATCCGATATTTTACCCTTATCGGCCGGATCCACGCTTGATACTATCTTAAAATCAATATTATTGTTCTCAATAATCGGAACCAAGACATCAATGCTTTCTATTTCATCATTTTCACGAACAATGTCGCCGATAATGGCATCTATCGCTCCCGGATTTGACAAGCTGTCTCTAATGGATCGCTCTATAATATTTGCGATTTGATCGCCGAGTCTGGCAAGCTCAATATTGACGTCATTTTTTACGCCCCTGACAATGAACCAAGTATTAAAAATTGTCGCAACCGGAATTACCACCAATAGCAATCCGGATATTATTAGGTGGCGCTCGCTCTTTACCGTCTTAAAGAGAATGCGAAAATTATTAAGCACATTCTTCATTTGCTCCTCCTTTTCTTATGTTATTTAATTAGCATCGCCTTTTTTCCGCCTCAATGCGATTATGAATCCCGCAACTATTGCCATAAAAACCATTATGCCGGAAATCAATAAATAAATATTAGCAGAACTCGAACCGGGAATGTTATTAACGCCGATATCCGCCCTTCCTGGTATTGTTTCAGCGCGCGCTTGCTTCACCAAAAATCTCATCGGACTGCTTGTGGATTCTATTTTTCCGGTGTCATCGGTGATTGTCGCGTAAACTTCATGTTCGCCGTCTTCAAGCGTCTTATCCAATTCGTAAATCCACTCCCCATTTTCATTGGTTCGTACCGTAACAACAATAGGGTCATTACTGTAAATAAACAATGTCAATATCGTATTGGCCGG
>JBBUEG010000068.1:0-4120 GCA_038056985.1 Patescibacteria group bacterium
CCCGCAACTATGTGCACTCCTCCGCGGAAGGATTGGCCGTAGGCCGAAAACGATTTGGAGAGATTGAATTTGCCGGAGGTGAAATCGTAGACACGCACATTGGGAACGCCTGATTTTGACGCCGCGGCGATTATTTCCGAATCGCCGTCGCCGTCCAGATCGGTCGCCTTTATTTCAATCTGTCCGTTGAAGCTCGCGCTGTAAGCCTCTGCCGAATCAAGCAATTCCATTTGGCCGCCGGCTGAATTGTATTGATACGCTCGCATATTCAATCCTCCTTGGGATCGCAGCAATGTAATAATTTCCGCCTTGCCGTTCCCGTCAACATCTCCAATACTTACATCCACTCCTCCGCGGGAATTTGCGTCAAAAGCCATAAACCAATCCAATAATTCAAATCTTGAAGTTGCCGTGCTGTATGTGTACGCTCGGATATTGGGTCCTCCGGAATTGGCCGGACTGGTGATGATATCCGCAAAGCCGTCGCCATTGACATCGGCCAATTTGATATTGACTCCGCCGCGGAATTTTTCGCCATAGGCCATAAACCAAGAAAGCAAGCTGAATTTTTTTGTTGACGAATTATATTGATACGCGCGTACATTGGGTCCGCCGCTTCCTTGGGGCGCGGTAATTATTTCCAGCAATCCGTCGCCATTGACATCGCCGACTGCGATATTTGTTCCGCCGCGGAAACTGTTGCCATAAGCCATAAACCAGTCCAACAATTCTATTTTTGAAGTCGCGGAATTGTAAGAATAAATCCGCACATTGGACCCGCCCGCGTTTTCCGGCACGGTAATTATTTCCGCTTTGCCGTCCCCGTCAATATCGGTGGTAATCAAATTTATTTTCCCGCGGAATTTTTCGCCATAAGCCATTGTCCAGTCAAGGAGCGCGAATTTTTTAGTTGAAGAATTGTAGGCATACGCGCGAATATTTGAGCTGCCGGACAAAGGCTTTACAACCAAATCGGCTCGGCCGTCGCCATTGATATCGGCCGCGGTTATTTCTATGCCGCCGCGAAAGCCTTTTTGGTACGCGAAAAATTGAGCGAGGAGATTTCCGCGGTGATCAAACACGCGTACCTGCGGCCCGAATCCAATGCCCGTGAAAGCGATAATTTCTTTATAGCCGTCGCCGTTAATGTCGGCCGTGATCACCTTGAATTGACCGCGAAATTTTTTGTCAAAAGCGAAAAATTGCGCTTTGAGATTTCCAAGCCTATCAAACACGC
Organism: Patescibacteria group bacterium; assembly: GCA_038056985.1. Taxonomy (GTDB): domain Bacteria; phylum Patescibacteriota; class Patescibacteriia; order SCPX01; family SCPX01; genus SCPX01. Next base: position 1,238 of record JBBUEG010000068.1, read on the forward strand.
GCACTTGAGAACTACCAGAAACGGTTGTCGCCACCAATTCCGATTCAACTCCCGTGGCCGCCGCCTTGCCGCCATCGCTTAAAATTGATTTAAAATTCACAGTACGGGAAATTGTTACCGAATCAACTCCTTTGACAGCGCTCACTTGAATGGTGTTTACTCCCTTTTGCAAACCGGCAATAACTTTGGAAAATGAGCCGTCAGCATTGACTGTAGCGGCGGCAGTTGTTCCGTCATTCAGCTTTACTGAAATTGAAGCCGCAGCATCTGACACGGTACCGGACACCAACACCGAATCCATTGATATTTCGGAGTCATCCGAGGGATTAATCAAAGTTAATGACAATCCAACGCTTACGGTCTTGCTGACCACTCCGGTCGTGATGGCAAAGCTCGTAAAGTGATTGACCGTAAACGATATTTTATTGTTATCTTTATCAATCACGACATTTCCGACATTTTTCCAAGCGCCCGCCGCCGTGTCGTAATACATCGGCACAATATCATCTTCCGTTATTCCCAAGGCAAGCAGTTGAGCGTCCGTGTAAATTAAAGTAATCGTCACGTCGGAATCAAAAGAAGAGATGGTTTGATTCTGGCTGTTTTTTGCGTCCAGATCATACGCCAAGGCAATCGGTTTGGCTGTGGCCGTTTGCGCTATTTGGGCTTTGGGCGTTGCCGTCACCGTCACATTGCCGGACGAAGCAAGAGCAAAGGCCGGAATATTAATTTCCGTGCTGTCGGAAAGTTTGACGGTCTTCGCCTTGGTGGAATCAAAGGTGGAAATTTCCGCCGGCGGAATTGAAATGTTGGAAGATTCCAAAATCAAATTCTGCACGGCCGTTCCGCTGTCCGACATATTCACCGTGTATTCCGGGCTTCGGTAAAAAGTGGAATTTGTTTCATAAACTGCCCCAATATGCCAAATTTCATTTTTAGTCACATTGAGCTGATAAATACCCGTAGTCGTATATACTTCCGAAGCCCCGCCCTCTTCGGACCACGCCCAGACATAGGCCGCTGTTTGAGCTCCATTAAGCGAAACAATTCCTGAAATTACCGCGTCGGCTTTTCTGAATTGCAAATCGACTACCGCCGGATTTTTCACATCCACGATAATTTTTTCTGCCTTCGGATTCATATACCCCTGATCCGGCGGAAGCGAAGCTGACACAAAATATTCTCCGGCCGGAACTTTGACGGTGAATTTGCCGTTATTGTCAGTGCTTGCTCCTTGCTGGAACATCGGCCCCCAATAATATCCGTAGGTTTCAGAGCTCTGCCGTCCGCCCAATTCCGTGTCCGCCTGCACCCAAGCGCCTTTCAAAGGATTGCCGCTTGAGTCCAAAACCGTGCCGGAAATCGTGGAATCGGATTTTAATATTGTAAGATCCTTGGCGACAATCTGATCGGCAATCGCTGTTACTTTTACATCTCCGGTGGAATTACTCAAATATCCGGAATACGGATCAATCCAATAACCTATGCGCCAATCTCCCGCCGACACTTTCAGGGTATATGTTCCATTTTCAAATTGCGCCCATTGCTTTCCGCCCAATCCGTTGTCAGCAAAAATACTGCCCCAAACGCCGGTCACAATATTTCCCTGGCCATCTTTCAAGGCGCCGGTGATTGTGGCATTATTGGGCGCAAGTATCACCTTCGCTCCGTCATAAATTTCTCCGGCCGCGACTGTCACCGTGGTTTGGGAAGAAGCCGTGTAATCCGACCCCCAAGGCAAATACGCGCTAATGGCGTAAGCGCCGGCCGGAACCTTGAGGCTGAATTGGCCGCTTGCAATCTGGCCGCCCATGCTTGAATAATATCCCATCATGCTGCTACCGGTATTTGTTTTGTTAACATCGCGCGCTTCGGCCCAGGCAAAAAGATCCGATAAAATATTGCCTCCGGCATCCTGCACCGTGCCATTGATTACCGCGTCGGCAATGGCGAATTCAATATTGATATTCTCTTTGGTTTCGTTTGCCAAGAGTACTACTTTTTGCGGCGGCTGCGTTTTGGCATAAGTCGTCTGGCTGCCGGAACCACCCGCCATACTGCCCGAATACATGGGCCAAGCATCAACCATCCAAGTACCGGGAGTGACGGCCAATGTGTAATTGCCGCTTGTATCAGTCTGCGCCCAAGCCCAGCCCGAGCCGGTCGCTTTCCAAGCATTGACGCTTTGATTGCTCATAGCAACACCGTTGGAATCAGTGATTTTTCCTTTGATAAATTCGTTTTTAGTTAATAACTTAATTGTGCCAAGCTCCTGCGAATCTTGCGAGCCGATTGTAATTGGAGTCAGATCCGGCGCGGAATAATTTTGATTGCTTGTCCAAATATCCAAATAATACGTACCGGCTCCTACCTTGAGCGTAAAATATCCGGAAGGGTCGGTCTGTCCCCAAGCGCCGCCGCCCATTCCTTCCGAACCGCGCGCGCTGATACTGGCCCCGCCGCCATATGGAGCCGTACCGTCCGGATTTAAGATGCGTCCGAAAATTACAGAATCCAAAACCGTAACCTCAAAATTCAATGTTTGAGTTTCGGCTGTTGCGTTTGATTGTTCAAAGATCGCGGCTTTGGGCGATTTGTAATAGCTCCAATTTGGCTGTGCGCCGTTTGACCAAACCGGACTGATGCTCACCTGCCATTTTCCCTTGCCGACTTTTAATGAATAATTGCCACTGATGTCTGTCTGCGCATTAGCCCAACCGTATCCGCCGTCCTGGCGCCAGGCATTTATATAAGCGTCAGCGGCTTTTGCGCCGTCCGATTTTGTCACTGTCCCGCTTATGGTTTTTTGCGCATACTGAAGCTGAATAGGATTATTGAAATAATCCGAATTTGTGGCATTGGCCGCGACAGTTGCGGCCAGAG
>JBBUEG010000069.1:0-3112 GCA_038056985.1 Patescibacteria group bacterium
AAGAATGGAGAGCTGAAAAATCCGCTGATATTGACTAAATAAACAAAAAAAGATACAATCTATATGTTTCATTATCAGCCGAATATTTAACATTAAGCGCTATGAGCAAAAGAACCTATCAGCCGAAAAAAAGGCGAAGGGCGCGCGTGCACGGATTCAGGAAGCGCATGAGCACCCCCGCCGGCCGCAATGTGATCAAAAGAAGGATGAAAAAGGGGCGCAAAAAGCTGACGGTCTGATCCCGTATGCTTAAAAAAATCAATCGCCTGAAAAAGAAAAAAGATTTTCAGCGAGTTTACCAAAGCCGGTTTCGCTTCAATCTTCCGGAAATGACGATTCAGTGGCGTCCTCTGGTGGGACAAAATTTGCCGTCGCGCTATGGAATAATCGTTTCCAATAAAATCAGCAAATCCGCGGTCAAAAAAAATAGAGCCAAACGGCTTTTGCGCGAAGCGATCAGAATTTTAATGAAAGAAGATAAAACGCCGCCGGGATTGGATTTCGTAATAAACGCGAAAAAACCGATCTTGGAAGCCACCTATCAAGGCTTGTATAAAACATTGGAAAATTTCTTCGCCAGACAGAAAACAATCCGCCGATAGCCTTATGAAATACCTTATATCATTCATTATCCGTTCTTATCAAAAAACTCTTTCCCCGGATCACGGATTTATCAAGCATTATTTTCCGCACGGCTTTTGCCGATTCCATCCGACCTGCTCCGAGTACGCGCTTCAAGCCATAGAAAAACACGGGACAATCAAAGGCGTTTGGCTGGCGATAAAAAGAGTGGGACGATGCAATCCGCTGAGCGAGCCGGCGATTGATAAAATACCCTTAAATTAAAATATGGAAATACTAAAAGCGATATTTTACCAACCATTATACAACGGCCTGATTTTGATTTACAATTTTATCCCGGGTCACGATTTGGGAATTGCCATAATTTTATTAACCCTTTTAATCCGCTTTGTCTTGTATCCGCTGAACAGCCTTTCCATACGTTCGCAAAAGGCTCTGCAAGACATTCAGCCTAAGATCAAGCAAGTCCAAAAAGAATTTGCCAACAATAAAGAACAGCAAGCCAAAGAATTGCTCAAATTATATAAGGAACACAAAGTCAATCCATTTTCTTCCTGCTTGCCGCTTCTGATCCAATTGCCCTTTCTTATCGCTTTGTTCAGCGTTTTTAAGACCGGCATCACTGACACGGCTTTTGCCGGCCTTTACTCTTTTGTCGGCCGGCCGGAAGCCATTAATTATATTTCTTTCGGATTCTTGGATATTTCCAAAGCCAGCCCCATTCTGGCCATTGCGGCGGCCGGGCTCCAATTCTGGCAGACCCGAATGCTGATGCATTCCAAAGTGCCGCATCCGAAATCAGACGGCAAAGACGAGGGCAAAGACGAGGCCTTCGCCGCCACTATGAATAAACAGATGATGTACATAGCGCCGGTGATGACTATCGTGATCGGCTGGAGCTTGCCGTCCGGATTGATGGTTTATTGGACCGTATCTACAATTTTTTCAATCATCCAGCAATATATTGTTTTCAAGCGGCACGCGAAAGAACAAGCGGCGGCCGTATCTTCATAACATCTTTATGGCCGTTTTGCTCTCGCAAAACTTAATCAATCTGCCGGTTTTGACCGAAAGCGGGGAAGATGTGGGGCGAATCGCGGATTTTGAAATAGACACGGACAGCCAAAAAATATCGACCTATCTCGTGAAACCGGGACGATTTTTATCCGGCCTTTTCAGCGGCAATTTAATAATCAAGCCGGCGCAAGTCATTACTATTTCCCAAGAACAAATGATCGTGGAAGATAACGCTGTCAAAGTAAAAATCGCCGCTCCGGCGGGCCAGCCCGCCTAAATTTTTACAGTCCTATTATTTCAATAATCCTAATTTTTGCCGATTCGCCCGAGTGGCGAAATAAAACATCAATTCTTTTTTTTGGTAAAATATCGCTGATTCGTTCCGGCCATTCAATCAAGATTATTGATTTGGGTTCATTGAATATTTCGCCGAAACCCTCGTTTAAAAAATCTTCAGTACTTTTTAAACGGTACAAATCAAAATGATACGCAGTCCAGCCTTTCCAATTGCCGGAAAGGCTGTATTGTTTGAGCAGGGTGAATGTGGGGCTTAAGGCTTCTTTTTTTACGCCCAATTCTTTTAGGAAGCCCTTTACAAAAGTGGTTTTTCCGGCGCCCAACTCTCCGCTTAACGCAAAGACAGCGGTGTTTTTCACGAGCCTGGCGCAAGCCCGGCCGAAATCAAGAGTTTCAGCCGGTGATCGGGATTTGAATTTTTTTCCAACATCCGCTTTTTTCATAATCATAGCTTACCCAAACATCGGATGGCGATTTTTACCAACGATCATTTTTAAAGATTGGGGAGCCGCCGTGATTTCAAGCGGCGGCTTGAATGTTTTTTGCCCGTCAGCCACCACCGGCTCTTCGCTTGAGCCGGAAATTTTCAGTTTGGAAAAGATAAAAGAGCTTTGCGTTTCGCTTGTCTCGCCGCGAAACATTTTTTTTGTTTTTTTCACCACTTCCAATTTCAGCCGCTCGGCTTGATGAGGTACCGGTTCATTAAAATCAATGTTTACTACACGCATAAACATATCGTTGGCTACTACTTCGGAGGCGTCAATGGACAGATTGAAACGGCCGTCCAAATTCGCTTCATACGAAAAAGGAATAATAACGGACGAAAAAAAATATTTTTGATTTATTCGGCCGCAATCTATTGATTTGGTTATCCGATGGGCGATCGTCTTGCAGCCGTCCAGCCCAAGCGGCACGCCCAGTTGTTTCAAAATCGGAGACGGTATTAAGGCGATCATTCCCAAAACCAGCGGTTTATCGCAAACGCAATCAAGCAGATCAAAAAAAAGCTCGTCGCCTCCCACTCCGACGATTGTCTGAATATTTTGGAAATTGCGCGAGCTTAGCGTGTCTTGAATGGTTTTCAAAGGCGAGAGCCTGACGAGCGATCCGGCAATGCCCAATTCAACAATGTTTTTTTCAAGCTCCACCAGCTTTTCCTCGGTCTTGGGCACTCGCGTAATTCCGGAATCAATGAAATAAAGATGGGAAGACATAA
>JBBUEG010000069.1:3212-8065 GCA_038056985.1 Patescibacteria group bacterium
CCCTCTTCGCCCATTTGGCAGGTGCCGTTAAAAATCGCTCCGCTCGCTATATTGACGGCTTTTGATTTTATATTGCCCCAGAGTTTGCCGGTTTCGGACAGCTCTACGATTTCTTTGGAGCTTACATTGCCGTGAATGGTACCGGCAATATGCACGCTGGAGGCGTGGACATCGGCGTGGATTTCCGCTTCCCGCCCGATCCGCACCGTCCCCGAAGTGGTGATTTTCCCTTTGACTTTCCCCTCAACCACGATATCGCCCGCCCCTTCAATGTCGCCTTGGGCCGAAATGCCGCGGCCAATGACCGTAGTCGGCTTGTGCTCGGTCTCCGGAATTGATTCTTCTTGTCTAAAAATCGCCATATTTAATAAAAAAATTAATCGGTAATATGCGGTAATTATATGCTTTTTTTAGCTTTGGTCAAATCAAGTAATCGCCTATTCCGCTTCCTTGGTCAGCGCTTTGCCTACCAAGCACACTTCTTGCCATGGTTTGTAGTGGCTCGTGAATGTTTCTTTTTTGGTTTCGCCGCTCGCGTATTTGACCGTATAAGTGAATTCCGCGTCCGCGCCGGTGTGCGCTTTTTCAATGCATTTGGTTTCCCCGGGCTTTAAATCCTCGGTCTCAATTATTTTCTTAGGTCCAGGCTTAACATAATTATAAATGCGCGGCTCCGAGCTTTCCGCCACCCGATCGTCTTTTGTTCCGTAAAATTCAAAAATCAGATTATCGCCTTCAATGCGCGCTTGCAAAAGAAGGGGTGTCGCATAATCGTTGGTAAACCGAAAATCCGGCTTTGGCTCGTAAATCGTTGCGTCCATTCCGACCGGCGGCTCATAGTACGATACGCGGTAAGAATGGTTGCGCCGCTCCAAAACCGGCAATCCCGCGTTTAAAACCACGCGGAAAAAAGTCGTGCCGATTTGGCAAAGGCCTCCGCCGTACTCGGGAACGGTCCGATTGCCTTTGATGACCAATTCGGGCAAATAGCCGTTTTTGCCATCCACCGGCCCCACCGCCGTAATGGTGGAAAAAATTTCTCCCGGCTTGATGATGATGCCATTCAATTTGTCCGCCGCCACTTTGATATTGATGCGCCGATTTTTGGGACTTCCGGCAAAACTGGTTTTGCCCTGCGCCACCAATTCTTTGATTCCCAGACTATCGGCTTCCGAATCCGTATATTGAGGGGAAACTTCTTTTGTAATAATTGCGGCCGCCATCTTTTTCGGATCATTCAAAGATTCAATGATATTTTGACGGGTTAATTCCCGATCAATCGCTTTTCCCGGCATGCTCGCTTGAAATTCCGCGACTTTGCCATTTTCCATTCTGAATTTTGAATCCAAAGCCGCCACTTCAATTTCTTTGGCAATTTTGTCAAAAAAATCTTCAAACGCCTGATCGCCCAATGAGATTATGATTTTTTTATCGCTTTCACGCTCCAATATTAATCCCTTGACCAAAATTTCTTTAGTTATTTCCCATGATTTTTCCCCATTGGCCGCCTTAAGCGGCAATCGTCCAAAAATTTGAGCAACCTTTGATTCGGCGGCTTTGGCATCGGCCGAGATTATTTGCGGGGCTTGGGTTTCCAGAGAAATTTGCACCGGCTCCAGTGAAAGATTATTCAAGCGATTTTTTATTTCTTGATTGATTTTATCCCACGGAAAGATCTTTCCTTCTTTTTCTTTGATTGCGGACAAAGCGCCGTCCTCGCCGATCTTAATATTGGCGTTTTGCGGAGCCGTTTCTTCCTCCTGAAAAAAATCTTCTAAAGTTTCCGCGACTTTTTTTTCGTCGTATTCAAAGCCGATGGCGAATTTTTTCGGTGCAATCAATAAGGAAAATATTGTTTCAAGATTTCTAACAATGCCTTTGTCTTTGCCAGTATTGTACATATTTTCAGCCAAACCGTTTGGCTGGAAAACGATCAAGTCTCGGGCGGCCGAAGCATCGGGCGAAGCCGTGGAAGTGAGCAGGCGGTATGTTTTTTCAGGAGAGACAATTTTAACGCCCTCTTTTTCAATCGTTGCTTTATATTGATTGATTTTATCTTCTATCTCTTTGAAGGTTAATCCGGATATATCGACTCCCCCGAGCTGTACGCCTTTGTACGCCTTGTCTTTATATTGGTAAGCGTAAGCCAAGAAACCGTCCAAAGCGCTCAAAACAATAATGACAAAAATCGCGCCCGCCAAAATGGCTGCGCGCGATATTTTGACTTTGGTAAAATACTTTTTTAAATCAGGCGCTTTTTTCATTGCGGATGTTCTCCAAAAAGTTCGTTTAAAATATCTTTGGCCGTTTGCTCGCGCTGTTTTTCCAAATCTTCAATATTGCTGATTTTCACGGCGACGACACTCCCCTCGCGAGTTTGAAGCGGCAAATATTTCTTGGGAATTAAAATTTCTTCTTTCGCTTCAGTCAAAAGAACCGCTATTTCGCCTTCAAACCGATCAACGGTGCATCGCATAAAGTCTCCCCCCGCATGCTTTAAATCAGACATACTCTATCGCTTCAACTGTTAAAAGTTGATAGTTAACCGTTAACAACCGATTATTTGATTACATCCCCAAAAACGCTTTGTTCAAGCTGGCGGATCAATTCTTCTTGGCTGGTCTCAATACCCTTGACTTGCTGTTTTTGAACCGGGCCGCTTATCGCCATCCAGATCCCGAATCCGGCGACCAAAACCACCGCGATGATTGAGAAAATAATCATTATTAATTTGATGTTTAAATTGGCCATATCAAAAAATTTATTCTTCTTCGTTTTTTACCGAGATGATTTTTGTCCTTTCTTTGTGCGCTTTCGGCAGAACCAAAGTCAGCACGCCGTTTTTCATTACCGCTTCTATTTTTTCAATTTTCACTTCAACCGGCAAAATGATTGATCGGGAAAACGGACCCCAAAAACATTCCTGGTACAAAGACAAGTGCTCCGGAACATCCAAGTCTCTTTTGCGCTCGCCTTTGATCGTCAACATATCGCCGGAAAGAGTGATGTCAAGATCTTCAGCCCGCACTCCGGCAATGGTTGATTGGATCACCACCGCTTCATCGGTTTCGTATACATCCACGGCCAGCTCACCCTCTTCCAGAGCCTGCAGGTTCTGCACAAACTTTTCCGAAGTATCGGCCGCGGATTCTTGCCCGTTGGCCGGATTTTTGGCCGTCTGTTTTGATCCGAATTGTTGTATATAAGGCATCAATGTCATGATTTTATTATATAACAACTTTTTATTTGACGCAAGTGTTTAAAAGAGTATAATTAAGGCATTATGTTAATTAAGCGAGTTACCATTTTTTTAATCATTGTTTTTTGGTTCGTTTTTGGATTGTGGAATGTGCTGGATTTGCGGCTTAAGGGGATTTTTTACCAGCCCATAATCGGTATTTTGCCTTTTATTTTACTAATTGCCTGGAGCGGATGGTTGCTCGCGCGATACGGATCGCAAAAAACGCTTGCGGCCAATTTGTCGGTTTTTTCGTTTTTCGGGTCTCTGCCGTTTTTCCTAATGGGCATCCAAGACCAAGCAGTTTGGCATCTTAATGAACAAATTTTTACATGGATCCAAGATTTTGCCCTCCTTTTTATCGCCTCAACTATTGTCGGGGAAATTCGCATTCGTTTTTTTAAAAATGCCTTACTCCCTCTCCCGCCCAAAAGCTGACAAATCTCAAATTCATGGAACGCAGTGTTTTTATACAATCCATTCGCTATATCGCCATTGATATTTTTGGCAGTTTCATTTATTACCCACTGTGGTGGTATTCGGTTGGTTTGAAATTGGCCGCCCAAAAATTCGGGCAGAATTTGGTTTTCCGGTCGCACGCTTTGGGTCTGGGAATACAGATCAGCAATCTTTTTCGGCCCATGTACGCCGATTATACTTTTGCCGGACGATTGATCAGCTTTTTTATGCGGATCGTTCTTTTGGCGTACCGCGTCTCGGAAATGCTGGTTTTTTCAATTTGGTACGCGATTGCTCTTTTGCTGTGGGTCGTAATGCCGATCGCGATAGCCGTTAATTTGTTGCATCAATTTTTCATTATTGACCTTCGCGATATTTTACCGTTTTTAAAATGAAGCAAGAATTTTCCGCTCTTCAATTTTTCACTTGTCCGACTTGCGGCGGACACCAATATCAGCCGAATTGCCCGACTTGCAAAGGAGATCGGGTGATCGGCGTTATCCAAGGGATTCCCGTGGTTTTCCGAAAAACTTTCGGCGTGTTTGAAATCTTGGAGCGCAAATTGGAAAAAACTTCGGAAAATATAATTTATTTGGCGTTTTTGAGCTTTGGGATGATCGGGGCGGGAGCGCTGGCTTGGTTCTTATTTAAAAATTGGGCGATTTTTGAAAACGATCCGGATTGGATTAAAATATTTTTTCAAAGGCGCTGGGAATTGCTTTTATTCTTGCTCTCAATGATCGGCGACGGCTTTCTTTATTATCGCTCGGTCAAAAAATCTTTGGCCGCACGGCGATTGCCGAGCGTCCGCTACCAATCGGGCAAAACAGCGGAGATTCAGGAAAAAACAGCGCCACAAGAATTTTTCGCTCTCACCGCTTCTCGGGAGCCGCAGGATATTTACCGCGTTCTTTCCGATGCCTCTAAAGACGCGCTGGAAAAAGCCTGGAGTTTGGCCAGGCGCGTGCGGCACGACCATATTACCCCGATGCATTTGTTTGCCGTTTTGACGACTCTGCCGGTTTTTCAAGTGATTTTGGCCCGTCTGGATACGGCGCCCCAAGCGCTGATTGAAAAGACCGCCCGGCTTTTGCATGAAGAACGGCCTTCCCGCCTTTTGGTACTGCCGGAAATTTCCCGCGACATTTTATTTTCC
>JBBUEG010000070.1:0-10095 GCA_038056985.1 Patescibacteria group bacterium
TAATTGATAAGGCGGATTGCCTATAATTACATCGAATTTCATATTTTTAATTTTATCATTTAATTTATTATGTATAAATTGATACGCGTGAGTCTCGAGCCCTTCCTCACGCTCATACTCTGACTGGCTGGCACCGCAATACGAACATCTGCTATTTTTCCAATCATGATTTGTGTCATCAAAAAAAATATTTCCTTGATTATCATTAAAAACAGCGGCAATTGAATACTTTCCATTTGCATCCTTCGAGCAATACAAGCTTCTTCGAGAAAGAAGTGATGTCATCTCGGTAATTCCAATTCCAAAAATTTGTTTTGTATAAATATGATCAATTCTTTTTTGAAGATCTGGAATTTCGTCTTTTAGTCCTTCCAATAATCTTTTGGCAATTTCTCGCAAGAATACGCCAGACTTGGAAACAGGATCAAGAAAAGTTGCGTTTTTATCTTTCCAAAGTTCTTTTAGCAATAAATCCAAAATTTCGTTGGCTAATTTAGGCGGCGTAAAGACCTCATCACTACTCAAATTGGCGAGGCAAGAAAGCACATCGGGATTGTAATTATTTTGCGTCGCCATAATCAAGTTTAAGATAGTGTTTTAAGGGATATTCTTTTACCGGCATTGGCGAAAATACAGCTTCGCCAGTATCTGATACTTCCCGCAAAGAAAAAAGTGTCGGTTTTTTAGGATCAAAATCCGCCAATTCCCGATATTCAAAATCTCTTCTTTTCATTGAACTGCCATTTGCAAGCGACCATTCGGAAAAAACTATATGTGCTTTGCCGTCAGAAGTTTTAAGGTCAAGCGCATTGCCTTGTAAAATATTCCGATTTAATACAAACCGAACACTTTTTCGAAAATCGGCATTGCACTTGTCTTTGTATAGTTTTGAATACATTTCATCAACTATTTTATATAGCCTTTCGATGCACGCCGAAACATTGTCGTGTAATAGCTCAACGCCATAAATACTGCTTACCGCCAAAAGCGCATTTCGCTCAAATTCAACTTGGCTTGATTTATATTTTTTCTTTACCACCTCAAGCTTTCTTTCAAGTATTGGGGCTAAAAAATTTCCATCACCGCAAGCCGGCTCCAAAAAACGAGATTCAATTCTTTCTGTTTCATTTTTTACCAAATCAAGCATATCATTCACGATAAAATCCGGAGTAAATACTTCTCCATGATCTTTAACTCGTTGCTTTGATGTAACATGCGGGTTTACCATAAACTATACCCTCTTTTCCAGCTTCGGGCAATAAAAAAATAGCCGGAAAAAACGGTTTTACAATTATTTTTTCTTTTTAAGATTCCTTTTCGTTTTCGCGTTTTCCAAAGCCCGTAAAGTGACTTCGTCAAAATCAGAAATATAATTTTTATCTTGTTCTACTCGGAATTTTTCGTATTCCTCCAGCGCCAAAGCTTCAGCCACGGCATGGCTCACTTTTCCCAAATCTCCCAAGATTTCGCGATCATTAAGTTTTAAAAACTCACTTAACTTTTTATCCCAATCTCGCATAAACATTGCTTGCTTGTGCATAGCTTGCGACTCGGCAAAGATCAGATATTGCTCCACGATACTATTTAGGCCTTCAAGTTCTTCTTTATCTAAATAATTCTTAGCAATCACAACATCGGTTTCGCGAATCTTACCCTTTGGGGCATTCTTCCATACAGTAAGTCCCACATTAGGCTTGGCGCTATCCACCCGCTCCTGCACAATCTCCGCGGCTGTTTTGCCTGTAATGGCAAAGTGAAGTTTATTTTGTACAGTGGCAAAAAAATGCTGAGCTTGCACGCTATTTTTATCATAATCTACACTACACTGCGCGTAGATATCGGTGATCTTTTGGTAAAACCGACGCTCACTACTGCGAATGTCTGCTATGCGCGCCAACTGCTCCTCAAAGTAATCTTGACCAAAGGCGTAGTTAGGAGTTTTCAGCCGTTCATCATCCATAGTAAAGCCCTTGATGATGTATTCCTTCAACCGTTCTGTCGCCCAAATTCGGAATTGAGTAGCCTGCGAGCTGTTGACTCGGTATCCAACGGAAAGAATGGCATCAAGATTATAAATTTTTACAGATTGAATTTGCGTCTTTCCTTCTAAAGCCCCGTGAGTAGTGGTATGTTCCAAAATGGAACTAACCGCTTTTTCATCTAATTCTTCGCTTTCAAAGATATTTTTCAAATGTTTGGTAATCGCTGGTCTTTGCACACCAAACAAGAGAGCTATTTTATCTTGAGTGAGCCAAATATTTTCACCGCGCAAAAATATCTCCACTTTTACTTTGCCGTTTGGTGTAGTATAAAGTAAAAATTCTGTAAAGCTGTTATTGGGTACGATTTTTTGATTATCTTTTTTCATAAAAATTTAATTACCTCATAATTCGCGCTTTGGCCTCTTTGGAATTTGCCATAGATCTGCTTGATCAATTCATCTTTTTTTAAATTTGATTTTTTCGCGTACTTATGTTATTTTAAAGTAAAATGGCCTATTTGTCCACCCCTTATGATACACTACTTTATCCCAACCAAAGAAAATAATTACGCGCCAAAGCTGCTGCGCCATCACCGGCTTCATTGGTATGGCTTTATCGGCGTGAGCTTGAAAATCGTTCTGACTTTGGCGCTGTTTGCGGTTTATCCATCCCAAGCGTATTTCTCATCAATAACTTCGGAAAAGATTATCCAATTGGTCAATGAAGAGCGGACGAAAAACAATCTTCCACTACTCGGGCAATCAAGCGATTTGGCCGAAGCGGCCAGCCTCAAAGCCGAAGATATGATCGCGAAAAAATATTTTGCCCATTACGCGGCTGATGGCACGACGCCCTGGGATTTTTTCAAAAAAGTCGGCTACCAATACACTTACGCGGGCGAAAATCTGGGAATGGGATTTTCCGACGCGGAAAGTCTCGTCAATGCTTGGATGAGCAGTCCCAAGCATAAAAAAAATATTCTTAATCCGGCTTACCGCGAAATCGGAGTGGCGATTCAAACCGGCCCAATTGACGACGGGCCGACTACTCTGGCGGTCCAGATGTTCGGCACAAGTTTCTTAAGCCCCAATGGAACCGTCTTGCCGTCCGCGGAAACGCCGACTGTTTCCCCGGGGCAAGAATTGGTCAGCGGCGCGGAGCGCGTGGTTGAACTGAAAAAAGGGCCAAAAAAATGGTGGGAAGCGTTATTTGAAAAAACCAATCAAATTTATACGCTGGTTATTCTAGGACTTATTATTCTCTTGCTTCTAAAAATATTTATTAAAATTGAAATTCAGCACACCTCAATCATCGCACACGCGATTTTTGTCATATTTTTATTAGGAGCGCTCCTTTTGATTAACGCGCATTTTTTGGAACAAACCTTGAGAAATCCGCTGCTTTCAATATTATAAAACCGACTTGCTTCTTTTCAGTAAATAATCCAAAAATTTCTTGACAGCGACTGACGCTATTGCTCCAATCGCCGCACCGGCAAGAATGTCCGCCGGATAATGGATGCCGCCGTAAATTCTTCCAACACTCACGAATGACGCGAGAATAAAAAAAATAATTCCCCAAAATTTATTATACTGAAACACCGCCATGGCAATCGCGAAGGAAATAGCACTATGATCCGAAGGAAATGATTTGCTGGCCGGATCAATGGGGAGAAGCTGTGCGACCGCGTGATCCAAAAATGGCCGCGGCCGCAAATAAAAAAGAGGAACAAGCCAATTAATGAACAATGCAGTACATACGCCAATCGCCGCGTCAAAAAACAATTCCTTTCCCCATTCCTTCATCCGCGTTATCGAAAGCGCGGCAACTCCGAATCCTAAAAACAAAATCAAGGCCTGGGCGGAAAAAATCATGATATAATCAAGAATGTCCCAATGGCCCGCTAAATCATTAATAATTTTGAAAAGTTTATAATCCATATTCTATGTATAAAATTTTATTAATTCCCATCATTATCGGTTTTGGCGCGCAATTCCTAAAAATTATCCGCTACGCCCGGACGCCCAAAGACGCCTGGAGACAATTGTTTTCCTACGGCGGAATGCCTTCATCGCACACAGCCTTTGTAACTTCTGTCACAATGATTGTCTTCTTGTCACAAGGCTTAAAATCGCCTCTTTTTACGCTGTCTCTGGTTTACGCTCTTCTTATTATACGCGATGCGGTGGGTTTACGCCAAGCCCTAGGCCAACACGGCCAGATCATCAATCGCTTGAGAAATCTCCTGCCGGCGGACGAGCGCATCAATATCCCGCCTCTGGAAGAGCGGATGGGACACACTCCGGCCGAAGCGCTGGCCGGAGCGATTTGGGGAATAGTCGGAAGCATTGTTCTTTGGAGTATCATGTGATTTTTTATGGATATTTTTTCCGGCATTGTCCTTGGTGCGATTCAGGGCCTTACCGAATTTCTGCCAATATCTTCGTCCGGCCATTTGATTTTAGCCCGAGAAATTTTAGGACTGCAGACTGGAAACGGATTGGCCGTGGATGCAATTTTGCAGCTGGCCACCATTCTCGCAGTCGGCATTTATTTTCACAAAGATCTAATCAGTCTGCCCAAAACGGCTATTTTTGTTATTCTTAAAAAACCCATTGATAAAAAAAATAAAACATTACTGATCGCCATAATTCTCGGCACAATTCCCGCTCTTATCGCCGGTTTACTGCTTGAGAAGACAATGGGGACTGTTTTCAGAAGCGCAGAGCTCGTGGCAATAACGCTTATTTTAGGCAGCGTTCTTTTTTGGCTCGCGGAAAAAAATGCAAAACAAAATAAACCGCTGGATATTAATAAGGGTTTTTTGATAGGTCTTTTCCAAACTCTGGCTCTCGTGCCCGGTGTCTCCCGCTCCGGCTCAACAATCTCCGGCGGCCTTATTTTGGGGTTGACCAGAGAACAAGCCGCGCGTTATAGCTTCCTCTTATCTTTTCCGATTATTCTCGGCTCGGGATTAAAAAAGCTATTGGACTTGAGAAATGAACAAACGGCGGACATCTTAAATCTCCCGCTCTTGCTGGCTTTTATCACCGCCTTTATTGTCGGCCTCCTCTGCATTCACTTTCTATTGCGTTATCTCAAAAATCATTCTTTAAATATTTTTATCATTTACCGCCTCGCCCTCGCCACCTCAGTTCTTTATTTTGTTATTTTTTAATTCACTCCCACCCTTTCCCCTGCCGCACGAGAAGCATCGGGGCGTCCAGAGGATTGGCCATAAGTTCTTTGACGATTTTTTCCATCCTGGCGCCTTGGGAACCTTTGACCAAAAGAACATCACCCGGAATTATTTCGTCTTCCAAAAATCTCCCCGCGTCTTCCGATCTTTCAAAGCGGAAAATTTTATCCTCGCTCATTCCGGCATCGCGCGCCGCGCGAGCCGAATCCTTTGATCTTTCTCCCACCGTCGCCAAATAATTAATACCCGTTTTAAAAACATGCGCACCGATGGCTTCGTGCATTACTTGCGAATCTCCGCCTAATTCCATCATATCGCCGAGAACTGCCCAGGTCCGCGCTTTGGGATAAGCTTGTTTGAGTACGGTGATCGCTCCGCGCACCGCGACCGGCGAAGCATTATAGGTGTCGTCAATGATCGCAGTATTTTTTATTCCGGGCAAAACTTTAAGCCGTCCGGGAGGAGGAATAAACTCGGATAATCGCTTGGCCGCGTCCAAAGGATTTTTCCCCAAAGCGGTTGCCGCGGCAAAAGCGGCCAAAAGGCTGTAAATTTGATATTCGGCCAAAAGGTGATTTGTTTCAGACGGTATTACTTTCCCGTCATAATGAATTTTAAATGAAAATCCGACTCCGTCCGCTTTGCGCTGAATATCCGCTCCGCGAATATCAACATTTTCGCCAAAACCGTAAGTTATAACTTTAGCTTTTGTCAATTCGCGCATTTTATCAACTATCTCATCATCTCCGTTTAAAATAGCCGTACCATCCTGCGGCAAGACTTTTACCAAAGTCGCTTTTTCTTTGGCGATATTTTCCTCGGTTAGAAAATATTCCAAATGCACGGGCCCGACGGCCGTCACAATGCTGATCTTGGGGGGCGCCACATCAACCAATTTCTGCAAATCGCCGGGCCGATCCGCAGCCATTTCCAAAATCAATGTCTTTGGATAATTTTCATCCGAGAGCGCTCTCCGCCCAGCCAAAAGCAACGACAGCCAATTCATCAAAGAAGATCCAGGCGCCTCTTCGCCGATAACCGTCAACGGTACGCCCAATTCATTGTTATAATTTTTAATGCTCATTCGCGCCGTTTCTTTGTCGTCAAGCGCCGCGAAAATCGCGTCTTTAGTCGCGGTTTTTCCAAAACTGCCTGTCACGGCAATAATCAACGGCTTGTGTTTTGCAATAATTCTCTTGGCTTGACTTAATAATATATTCTCTAAAAATTTTCGCATATATTTAATCGGTTTTCGTTATAGGGTTAATCGTTTTCGCTGCCCGTATCGTCATAAGTTATCGTTCAACGGCTTTCCGAATAACGAAACCGCTTAACCATACGAGCGGCGAAACCGTATAACCATTAACTCAATTTCGATTAGGCGTTATCTTTAAGTATTGTACCAGAAATTCGGCGATTTCGCCAAATAGCGGTGCGGCCGTGGATTCGGCGAATTTCACATCCTTTGGATTATCAATTTTAGCCAACATCACGAATTGCGGATTATCAATCGGCCCATATCCGATAAACGACCCGATTGATTTATCCGGATCGTAGCCCGATCCTTTTTCTTTAGCCACTTGGGCCGTGCCGGTTTTGCCGCCTATGTAATAACCTTTTACTCCGGCGCGCTTGCCATGCCCGTTTTCCACGACACTCCCGAGCATAGCGGATATCAGCAAGCTGGTCCTTTCTGAAAATACGCGCGTGCGGCTTTGATTTTGCGGACTGACGATTTGCCCGTCCGCTCCCCTGATTTCTTTGATCACGGTCGGTTTTACCAAATATCCTCCATTGGCCATAGCGGCGTAAGCCCTGATCATTTGAATGGGTGTTGTCGTGATTCCCTGTCCGTAAGAAGCCGTGGCCGTGTAAATTTCTTTTTGCTTGGCAAGCGATGAGATATTGCCCTTTGCTTCGCCGGATAATTCAATGCCGGTTTTTTCTCCAAACCCCAATTGCCTTATGAAATTTTCAAAATTAGCGGCACCCACTTTATTGGCCGCAAAAATCGCTCCCGTATTGACGGAATTTTCCAAAACCTCGGTCATCGTTTGCTTGCCGTACACTTTGCCGTCCGCATTTCTGATTGTGTATTTTCCTATGGAAACCGAACCCGTATCCGTGAATGTCGTCTGCGTATCAACCGATCCTTTGTCCAATGCCGCGGACATAGTGATCGCTTTGAAAGTTGAGCCCGGTTCATAGGCTTGAAAAATCGCCGTGTTATTGAAAATCGATCCGTCTTCAATTTTTTGATATTCGTTGGGATCAAAATCCGGATAAGAACAAATGGCCCAAATTTCCCCGTTTTTCGGATTCATTACGATCGCTACTCCTTTTTCCGCTCCGTGATTCAAAACCGCGTCGCGCAATTTTGTGCAAGCGGTAAATTGAATCGTCCGATCAATGGTAAGTACGATATCCGAACCGTCCTTCGCCTCTTCAAAACTTTTATGGCCGGCGGCCGAAGCGGACGATAAGGCGAAAAAATCATTAAGATAACCGGACTGGCCGGCCAATATTTCATTCAAAGTCCCTTCCACTCCGTACTGCCCCGCCCTTTGCGAACCCTTAAATCCCAAAAATCCGACCGCATGGCTGAAAATATTTTTTTCCGGATAAAATCGCATTGTTTCGGAGCGGGAACCGATGCCTTTGAGATTCAATTCCAAAATCTGATCATTAATTTCGCGGCTTACTTTTCTCTTTAATAAATGATAGGTTTCGTTTTTATCGGACAGTGCGGAAAAAATTTCGCTCTCTTCCATTTCCAAAAGCGGCGCCAGGGCTCTTGCTAAATTATCCGGCTCTTTAATGCGCCTCGGGATCGCATAAATTTCGTATTGCTCGTCATTGATGGCGACCGGGGATATTTCGCCCGAAGCTTTATTTTGCGCAAAAATCCGCCCCCGATCCGGAAACAGTTTTTTAAACACATCGTACTGTTCCTGGGCAAGAGCGGAATAAATCGGATGCTGGATTATTTGAATGTAAATCAATCGCGCCGCAATGACGGCGACGACAGCGATAGCCAGCCATTTGAGAATTATCAGCCGGTCGAATTTTTCCAAAGCGGATTTTCTTGTCTGCCGCATAATGGGTATCAATCATCCGCCGATATTTTAAATACTATTTTTTGGCCACGGGCGAATCGGATTCAATATACTGCAAATTTTTGGGCGCCGCAAGGCCAAGCGCTTCGCCTTGAATTTTCAAAAGCTCCAAAGATTTTTTGGAGGCGATTTCAATTTCCATACGCGTATGTTCGCGCCGGACTTCGCGCAATCGCTCCCCGTGCGTTTTCAACGCGAAATTTTTTGACGCCAGACTGTTGGCCAAAGCAATGTAAATGCCGATCATTGCCAAAATCCCGGCTAAGATAATCAACCCAAGCTTCAATCGCACGCTTTCATCACGCAAAACAGCGACTTTGGCCGCGTAATTGGGTATTTGTTTTTGTGTTAGATAATAGAATTTAGACACAGAATTTTGTTTGCTTTTTATTAAATTTTCTCAATTACTCTTAATTTTGCCGACCGCGCTCGAGGATTTTCATTTATCTCTTCTTCAGACGGCACAATCGGCTTTTTAGTGATAATTTTCACTATGCCAAGTTTTGCAAAGTCGCGAAACCGCCATTTCACAATCCGGTCTTCCAAAGAATGGAACGATATGATTGCCAATCTTCCTTCGGTCTCCAATAGCTCGATCGCTTGCGGAATTGCTACTTCCAGGCTGCCTAATTCGTCGTTTACCCAAATTCGCATCGCTTGGAAAACTCGAGTCGCGGGATGGCGGCGCGAATATTCAAATTTTTTATAAAATGGGAGTACGGTAAGAAGCAAATCTTTTGTTTTTATGTAGGGATAATTTTTTCTCCTTTTTATTATTTGTTTTGCGATAGCCCGGGCAAATCGTTCTTGCCCGTACTCCCATATTTTTTTTGATATTTCTTCTTCTTTCGCGCTATTTAAAAGATCAGCCGCCGTATCGCCTCTTGTCCGGTCAAGCCGCATATCAAGCAGTGACTCCTCCTCCTGAAAAGAGAATCCGCGATCAGGATCTTCAATTTGGAAGCTGGAAAATCCCAGATCAATCAAAATCGCTTTTGCTTTTGAAAATCCAAAATCGTGCGCTATCTTTTCAAGATCACGGAAATTTCCGTGAACAAATTTAGCTCGGCCTGGAAAATCTTTATCAAATTCTTTTTGCAAGTCTCCTAATTTCGTCGAATCAATATCAATGCCCAAAATTTTTCCTTCCGGTCTTGTCTTTTCCAAAATCATTTTTGCGTGTCCTCCGCCGCCCAAGGTGCAGTCTATCGCGCTGTCATTCGCTTTCAATGTTAGTAATTCAATCACTTCGCGGGACAAGACGGGAATGTGAACAACCTTTGACTCCTGACTATTAACTTTTAACATTGGTGAAATCGCATTATTATCAATCATTGTTAATAGTCAATAGTTAAAGATTAACAGTTACACTTCTAGCTCTCCCAGCGTTTCGGCGATATCTTTGCTGTCTTTTTCTGTTCCGCTCTTATAACCTTCCCAGACCGACTCATCCCAAATTTCCAGACGATTGTACAAACCGGCCACCACCACTTGTTTTTTTAAAGAAGCGTATTTTTTCAGATAATCCGGCAGTACGATCCTCCCCTGCTTATCAAGCTTCACATCCATCGCGCCCGCTAGCATCAATCGGCTGAAAGCTCTGGTATTGGCGCGCGCTATGGGAAGCTTGGAAATTCTTTCGGCCAATTTTTCCCATTCTTCTTTTGTGTAAAGAGACAAACAATTATCAATCCCCCTCGTCACTACGGCTCCCTTGGCCAAAACATCGCGAAACTTTACCGGAACCGCCAGTCTTCCCTTTTCATCTATAGAGTGCTGATATTCGCCAATAAACATA
>JBBUEG010000070.1:10195-12586 GCA_038056985.1 Patescibacteria group bacterium
TACTTATCCCCACTTTTATCCACTTTTATATACCGTATCTCCATTTTACTCCACTTTGACGCAAAAGTCAACCATATGTGCCCACACCTGGCAATAAAAAATTTTATTAGCTAAAATTAGCCAACCTAATCAATGAACGAAACTTTAAAAACAAAAATAAGAGCAGAAAATGCTCTTAAAATCAAGTATCTGTGGATAACTTTTATGGTTATCTCGCCTTAGGCGCCGTGATGTCCGGCGGGCGGCCATAGAATGGTTTAATGATTTTTGGACGCTTGGTTTTTTTCAACTTAGCTGCGCCTTTTTCAATCAAATCATCAAAGCTTGAAAATTCGTGCCGTGAAAATCCAATCGCCGGAATTGACATTATGCCCGCCCAAGTATTTATAATACTCAAGCTTGTTCGTATCGAAGTGAATGATCCGGGACCGGTCGCGGCAATAATTCCCGAAATATCCGAAAAGTCAATTTTTTCCTTTTTAAAAAAATCGCTTATTCGTTTTAACAATCTTATCTTGCCGACAGAAAATTTTATCTCTTGTTTTACAATGATTTTTCCATCAGCGCCGGCCAAAGCCAATACCGCCTTATTGATATCAACGGCTTCCACGATAAAAAATATTATTTTCTTAGCAGCTCCCATAAAAACTCTAATTACCTGACTAAATAAATCTTACTGTAACTACCCTTTAAAATACTATAAATCCTTTTTATCTCCTCCTCAACCACTTCCCCTTCTTTTTCCAGCGAATGTACTTTGCCAGGCTCGTAAGTCTCCCGCTTGGCGTCAAAATGAATTTTTAAAAAAAGGCCCTGCGGGCCGGTCTCAAGATAAATATGCAGGCGCGGGAAAGGCAGATTGCTTGTCCTCCGCACAAAACTCAATTTACCCTCAAAATTCTCATGCGGGCTGTAGCCCAAGCGCCGCATCAAAACCACTTCATTTTCAACAATTGTGTCGGAAATAACCAAACGCATAATTATTTTTATTAAAATTCCAATCTTATTTCAAACCCTTATCCACCAGCGCGATTATCAATCCAACCACTGCTGAAACAATCGCGATCACCCACATCCGCATCGTAATACTGGACTCATGCCAGCCCAAGGCCTCATAATGATGATGCACCGGAGTGGAAAGAAAAACTTTCTTTTTAAAAAATTTCTTGGAAATTGTCTGAATGATTACGGATCCTGATTCCAAAACAAAAGGAAGGCCGATAATCGGCAAAAGCAAGACCGAATTGGTAAGCATAGCCACGACACCCAAAGTCGTGCCCAAACTCATCGCTCCGGTATCGCCCATAAAAAATTTGGCCGGATAAATATTAAACCAAAGAAAGGCAAGAAGCGCTCCGCTGATCACGCCGCAAAAAGCGGCCAATTCGTATTTTTGCTGGGCAAAAGCGATTACGCCGAAAGCCGCGAAAGCCGCGAGCAAAGTGCCGCCGGCCAGGCCGTCCAATCCATCCGCTTCATTAACCGAGAAAGAAGTGGCGACGATTATAAAAATAAATATGGGAATATACCACCAGCCGATTTCAATGTCGCCCATAAAAGGAATGTGGATTTGGCTCCATTCCAATTTGAAATAAAACCACCATGCCGCGACAACGGCGATTATCGCGTAAATGGCGAGACGATACCTCATCCTTAAGCCGCCGCCTTTGGGGCCGATTTTTCTAATATTAAAATAATCGTCAATAAATCCGACAATGGCCGAAGCGACTAAGACACCCAGGGGGAGCCTAGTCTGTTCCCGAGTCAAAAAATCAAGCTTGCCCAAAGAGCTTTCCGGAAATAAATTATTGATTCCGGAAAAAAGCATGGCCAAAGCCAAGGCGGTTACCCAAACCAAAAGCCCGCCCATGGTCGGCGTGCCTGATTTTTTTTGATGAAGCCTGGAAAAAATCGGGGCGCTGGCTTCGTCTCTGATCTGCTTGCCCATTCTGAAGCGGCTCAAAAATTTGGTAAGCAAAGGCGTCCAGCTTATCGCCAGCAAAAACGACAAAGTCGTCAGAATGAAAATTTTAATTACCGATGGTTCAATTACGGCTGTGATATTTGACATACCCGATTACCATGTTATCTATTTAAATAAATTATGTAAAAAATCGCTAAAACGAATAGTGACAAAGTGCCCGCATTGAAACCGGCTACCAATCGACCGGTGAATACATCGCCTTTTTTGAAAAATCTCGCGCTGAAAAATGTGTTAATCGCGAAAAATATCAAAGCGGCCAAAACATAAAATCGCATCTCGCTTCTCTGCGCTACTCGGTCAATTCCCGTATAAATGTTATAATGAAGGGAAATAAAATCCAAATCTTTGGGAAGCAAAAGCTCAATCGCTCCCAAAGCCAGCGCTAAAAGCAAAATACTTGCGATAAA
>JBBUEG010000071.1:0-1436 GCA_038056985.1 Patescibacteria group bacterium
ACACCGGAAGAAGTCGCCAATATTAAAGAGCAATTGGGAGAGGAACACGCGAAAGCCGTGGGATTGGATCGCGCGGGATTGCGGCTTTACCGCGGAGCGGGCTGCAAAGTATGCAAGAATACGGGCTACGAAGGGCGGCTCGGCATTTTTGAGATTTTGGAAATGAAAGAAAATATCAGAAAAGCAATAATGAGGCACGCGACCGCCGATGAATTGGAGCAGATAGCTATCAAAGAAAACGGAATGCGCACGATGCTTGAAGACGGCATTGCCAAAGCGCTCAACGGCCTGACGACGATTGAGGAAGTGCTGCGCGTGCGCGGAGAATGACGCGAGTTAAAAGTGCAAAGTGCAAAGTTTTTGTTATTTTCTTGCGTAAAAAACAAGAAAATTTCCATAATTTTGAACTTTGAATTTTGCATTTTGAATTTTAGTTGTTATGTCCATCTATTCCTACACCGCCTACACTCCCGAAGGGGAATTGAAAAAAGGCAGCCAGATTACCTCAAACAAAGCCGATCTCCATATGATTCTGGAATCGCAGGGGCTGACCGTCGTTTCAATTGAGGAAGAAAAGCTGACTCAAAAAAAACAGCTCTCTTTTTCGTTTGGAAAAATAAAGCTCGGGGATCTGGTAATGATGATCAAGCAATTATCCGTGATGATTCGGGCTGGCATTGATATGGGCGAGGCTATTTCAATTCTGCAGGTGCAAAGCCTGTCCAAGCGCGTACGGAATGTTATGGGGGAAATTTTAAAATCAGTGGAGGGCGGGCTGACTCTGGCCGGCGCCTTGGCCGAACACCCCAAAGATTTTCCGGACATTATCATCAATATGGTGCGGGCCGGAGAAATGGGCGGACATTTGGAAGAAAATTTGGACCGGCTCGCCATTCAGCTTGAGAAGGATTATGAAGTGAAGCGCAAGGTGCGCGATGCAATGATATATCCGGGTGTTATCGTATCCGTGGCTTTGATCCTGGGTATCGTGATGTCTTTATTCGTGCTTCCGAAATTGGTCAAGCTCTTTGACAGCTTTAGCATGGAATTGCCCATTACCACGAAAATAATCATCTGGTTTTCCGCGTTTATGCAAAAGTATGGGATCATCGTGATTGTCGGAATGTTTATAGCTTTTATAGGATTAAGAATTGCCGCCAAGACCAAATATGTCAAACCGTATATCCATCGGATTATTCTTACAATGCCTTTTGTGAGTAAAGTGAGCCGGAGTTTTAATTTGGCGAGGTTTACGAGAACTCTCGGCACGCTTTTGAAATCAGGCATCCCGATCGTGGAGGCGCTAAAAATTACGGCGCATACGGTGGAAAATGCGGTATATAGGAAAAAATTGGAAATGATCGCCCGCGAAGCGCAAAAAGGCATCTCGCTTTCCGATCTTTTGAAAGCGCACGAAGGCGGCCCGGCCAGCTTTC
>JBBUEG010000072.1:0-1433 GCA_038056985.1 Patescibacteria group bacterium
CGGTGTCTAATGTTAACAATCAGCCCATTGACACTTCCGACTGGCAGACTTATCGGAATGAGGAGCTGGGATTTGAAGTGAGGTATCCGGATGGGTGGAGGGTGGAGGAGGTTGAAGCTGGAGGGAAGAAAAATCCATATTTCTGCACGCAAGGAACTAATGGCTTTTGCAATCAATTGCATATTGAAACTCACATCAATTCGGATCAACTGCCATTAAGAGAATTTTATGAAAAATACGCCGACGCTACTGGTTCTATCATTAATTTATTTGGTGCTACTGATAAGTATCAAAAAATAGATTTTGAAACATATGAGGTTGTAAAATTTTTTAATGTGCCAGGAATTGTGTCGTCAACGATCGCTTCCTTGAATACAGGAGATAAAATCGTTGAATTCGTAGACTTTGGAGAGAATCATCAAGGCGACGGAATTTTTGATTCTTTTGTTCAATCATTCAAACCAATCAAGAAGTAAACATAAAGACCTTTAAATAAAAAGAGCAATTTTATTTCATTGCATTTCATAGTGAAGCGCAATGAATCGAATTTGTTCTTTTATCGAAAGGAGGAAAATGCTCATTGAAAATTTAACTGAATATGATAGTAGCCGGTTTTAGATCAACCACTTAGATGAACGGATAAAAATTAAAGGAGGAAGAAACGATGAAACAGATGAAAATTTTGGCTGTTGTTTTAGTGGTTTTTATTACGAGTATATCGTCTTGTTTTGCTGGAGTCCTTAATGTGCAGTTTCCGGTTAGTAGATATCACGCAAATGATTCGTGCCTTGATTGGGGAGGATTAAATGACGGTTACATGATCGGCGGGGCAGCAGGCAAGCATGTCGGGGACGATGTTTCGTGTGATAAGATTGGCGATTCGGTGTTCGCGATTGCTGACGGAGATGTGGAGTTTGCCAGTGAATGGAAATTGTATGATGTGGGCAATTGGGGATATCTCACCGCAATTGAACACACCCTTTCTGATGGATCAAAAATAACATCTCTTTACGGCCATGTAAGACCACTGGTTTCTGCGGGACAAGCAGTGAAAAAGGGCCAACGAATCGCAGAAATTATAGATCTACCATGGTCGGGATGGACAGATCATTTGCACTTTGCATTATATAACGGATCAATGACTTACAATCCGAAAAATGCGGGATATCCAGATGAAGCAAAAGGTTATTTTTCTCAAACCGCTTGGCCGGGTAACTACCTAGATCCCGTCCAATGGATCAAAGAAAAAGCCATAGAGTACCGCCAATCCACCCCCCACGCCGGAAAAAACATCATTGATGTCATCGGCAATCCGGAAGGAAGCATCGGCTGGTATTATCCGGCCGCTAATCCGATCACCAACGAGATTGACGCCTTAGGCGACGACAAAGGAATGTCTTTGAATGTTTATGTCCAAAATTATCCGGGCAAAT
>JBBUEG010000073.1:0-2341 GCA_038056985.1 Patescibacteria group bacterium
GTATTTTAATATGCTGAAAGACAAGCTGTCCGGCATTGTCACTGATTTGCATTTTCCGCAAATGGATTTCAACCATCCGAAAGACAGTGCGGACAAGCCGAGCGGTTTCGCGGTAATAATCCAAGCGGTTGAGGCAAAAATCCCCGTAGTTGTTTGTTCCAACATTGATCATCACTTTGCCGATTACGCGCAGATTGTCATTAAAGGTTTGGAAAATATAAGCGGGCAGAAAATACCGTTTGTTATGGATGATAAAAATTGGCAAAGAGCCGTGGAAGAGTTGATAAACAATTTAACAAAAAGGGAGGAATGAAAATGACTGAACAAAAAATAAGAAAAGGCATGATAGTGGCAAGGGAAGAAAGTCTAATAATTGCTAAAGCGCTTGGTCAAGTTCTTAAGATAGTCAATGTGGCAGTGGATGTTTGCGATCACGGAAGCGCGCTTAATACCTTTCTTGAGACCGAGCCGGAGATTTGTATTGTTATGGATTATTCGGAGAGAGCGGAATCCGCGGGCTTTCCGGGGAAAAAGACATTCAAGATGCTCAAGGCCACTGCTGAATCTCATCAGAAGCTCATCAAAGTCGGATTTGAGACCTGCGCTGATCCGGATTATCTGCAACTGCCCTTCATGGTGGTAAAACTTTACCAGTTGATAGGATGATAACTCCTTGGAGTTTTTGGGAAGTTCTCATTAATAAAAACTTCTATCTTGTAAATTTGTCAGGCCGAAAGTTTCATTATGAAACGAGTAGGCCTTTATTTTTTTACTTTATACTGAAGACGGTCGTCGTACGAATAAAGGAAAATTATTTTATGGAGATGGTTTATTTTAAGGGGACATTCTGGCCTTGACTAAAACGCGGTTTGCGTGTAGTATTGAAACGAATTTGTAAGTTCTTTATAATAAACAATCTAACAAAATTTGTCTATGCGCAGGACTGCGGCAGACAGGAAGGGGCGGTATGAATGAGATCAAAAAGAAAAAAGTATTGATTATTGAGGATGAGGAAAGCTATGCGTTGGTTGAAGCGATGCTGATTGAAGAAACTGGCTTTGAGCCGATTATCCCGGGAGCGGTAAAAAATCCGGAACAGGCGATTGAGTGGATCAGAAAGTACGAAGCGGACACCATCCTTTTGGATATGAATTACAGCGCTTGGCCAAAGCTGGACAATACGGCGGACGGATTTGAAGTCATTGAATTATTA
This sequence comes from Patescibacteria group bacterium, assembly GCA_038056985.1. Lineage (GTDB taxonomy): Bacteria > Patescibacteriota > Patescibacteriia > SCPX01 > SCPX01 > SCPX01. The sequence goes on from JBBUEG010000073.1 coordinate 1,214, forward strand.
TCCAAAGAAGAGCGGAAAAAAATTGTATGCGTTTCGGGAAATATCGCCACTTATATTGATTTTTTACACCCGCTTGGCATAAACCATTTCAGCGATAAAGTTGAGTTTACCGATTGCCTGACTGGAGAATGCGATTGCGATGCAAAAAAATAGGCAAACAAAAACCCTCCCGGCGAGATTTCGCAGGGAGGGTTTATTTTGTTATGATTTGTAGATTTAATCTTATTCCGTGTCCGGTTTTTCCGGAGTTTTGTAAATGTCTCCGGCATCCGGATTTACCTTTTGTACCCATCCTTCTTTGTCGGTAATTGAGGAAACGCCTTGTTCCATCTCGTCTAATAATTTTTGTTCCGCATCCTCCAAAGTTTGTTCAACCTTTGTCAGCTCAATAAATCTTTTTTCCGCCGCCTTAACATCGACATCTTTCAGTTGATATTTATCTATTAATATTTGTTTGAACGATTCGAAATATTCCTCGGGCGATGTTTGAAATTCTCCCATAATTATTTTTTATATTAATGATAATATTTATTATTAGTATACATCTTTTATCGTATTTAGTCAAATTAAAAAAATAAAGGGCTATATAATAATATAGCCCTTTTAGCGCCAAACAATAATGTTTACATTACATCGGTCTGATTCTTTTTTCCATCAACCAACCTTTGAAAATCTTTTTTCTGCGCCTCATTCCATGGGGCAGTCAGGGTTCTTAATGAGCGCGCTTTTATTTCCGGATCGTTTGAAGCCTCTTTTTGGAGTCTCACCCAAAGATTTTGCGGGATCCTATCGCGCACTATTTTTATGCTGAATTTCTCTCCGAATTCCTGGAATACTTCTGTCGCGACATTAACATATTCTTCGTAACTTTTTTCCAGTCCGTTTATGTACTCTTTAGGTACGCCTTTTTTACGCGCTTCAGCTATAACCTTATCAAAGACTTTCATTTCGCCGTTGATCATACAATCAAACATTACCTGAAATGCGTGGCTCCTATCTTCTTCTTCTTTGAATGTTTTTTTCACTTTTCCTCCCTTGTTGATTGTTATTGGTTGAATTAAATGAACAATTAGCTTATACATATTACACGAAATAAAAAGTTTGTCAAGCCTTTTGGAGCCAATCGGG
>JBBUEG010000074.1:0-8056 GCA_038056985.1 Patescibacteria group bacterium
CATTTCGCCTGCGCTAACGCAACCTGATTTACCGCTAATCCTACAGCTGTTAAAATTATCGGAAGCTTGTTTTTTAATTTATTTAACATATTTGTTGAGTTGTTTTTTTTATAGAATCTTAGTAATACCGATCTTTGTTGTTTAAAATTATTTTTGCCCTCCCAAATTTTTGAACAATGGGCGCTTGAGGATTAGTCCGGCATTCGCCGGGCGCAGGGCGTATGCCCCGCGAACCTTAGACCTTTTCGGCTTGCCCGCCTAAATTTGCTAAATGCGCGCTGAGGGTATCGAACCCCCGGCCTACTCGGTGTAAACGAGTCGCTCTACCACTGAGCTAAGCGCGCAAAATTATTTCTTCACCACTTTCACAAAATGCCGTTTGCCGCATTGGAGAATAACGCCTTGTTCCGGAATTTGCAAGATTACTTGAATATCAACAATTGCTTTTTGATCAATCTTCACTCCGCCTTGAGAGATTACTCTTCTGGCTTCGCCTTTGCTGGACGACAATTTTGTTTGAACTAAAAGATCCACCAGCGCGATTTGATCGGACGCGACTATATACTCCGGCATATCGGTCGGCAATTCTTTTTTGGAAAATATTTTTTCAAATTCGGCCGCCGCTTCTTCCCCTTCTTTTTTTGAATGATAAAGCTCCACGATTCGCTTGCCTAATTCCATTTTAATATTGCGCGGATTATCGCCTTGCTTCAAACGCTTTTCAAAATCATCATATTGTTCCTTTCTCGCATCCGTACCAAGCCAAAAATACGGCAAAATCAAATCGTCTTTCATTGACATAATTTTGCCAAACATATCATTAGGCTCGTCAACAATATTTATCACATTGCCCCAACTGGTGGACATTTTGCGTCCATCCGTCCCCTCAATCATTTTGGTAGTCAGAATATCTTGCTCGGGCTGATTATAATGTTTTTGAATAATCCGTCCGGCTTTTAAATTAAACAATTGATCAAATCCGCCGATTTCCACGTCGGCTTTTACCACTACGCTGTCGTATCCCTGCATCAGAGGGTACAAACATTCGCGCAGGCTTACCCCTTCGTTTTTATCCATTCGCTCTTTAAAATTCCTTCGTTGCTCCATTTGTTGCAAAGAAAACGACTCGGCCAGTTCCGCGGTTTTTCTTAAGTTTAATTTATCAAGCCACCGGCTATTATAATGAAGTTCGGTTTTTTTTATATCCAAAATTTTGCCCAGCTGTTCTTTGTACGACTTCATATTCTTTTTAACATCTTCCTTGGTCAGCATCGGCCGCTTGGATAATTTATCGGAAGGATCGCCGATGGTGGCGGTAAAATCTCCCACAATTAAAACTATTTGGTGTCCCAAATCTTGAAAAGCTTTGAGCTTGCGCAAGGGGACGGCCCGCCCCAAATGAATCTTTGGTCCGGTCGGATCAATGCCGAATTTGACGCGCAATTTTTTGCCCGACTTTAAGCCTTTTTCCAGATGATTTTTTTCAATCACATCTTCCGTGCCGCGCTCCAGAATCTCGCGGATTTTATTCTGATCGGTTGAAATTTTCATAGTATTTAGAAAGTATATCAGAATATCCAAAAAATCCAATATTTCCACTAATGCCGGAGGGGAGACTCGAACTCCCAGTAATTTTCTCGCCCGCCAAAATTTGCCCCCGAGAGGATTTGAACCTCTATGCCTTGCGGCACAGGATTCTAAGTCCTGCGTGTCTGCCAGTTTCACCACGGGGGCAAACTTAGGCGGGTGCGTCTGCCCTAAGGGCTCAGCGGTTCCTTGCGGAACATCGCTTCGCCCGTTCTCGCGGCTCGAAGTAAAGCAGTTTACTTCTAGCAACGCTCAAACGCCGCCACTCCGGCAACATTGTATCTACTTTGATACTACAAGAAATTTGTAAAAAAAGAAAGACCTCAATCAAAAACCGGCCCATCCCGCCGGTTTTAAAATCTAAATAAATTTTTTGGACCCGAGCGGATTCGAACCGCTGACCTCCTCGTTGCAAACGAGGCATTCTAACCAGCTGAACTACGGGCCCGTGGTTATTTGGGATTTATTTTCATCTTTTTGGCAATCCTTTGGATAGCTAGTGAATAAGCCGCGGTGCGCAGATCGGTTTTTTTGGTTTTGGCTTCCTCCCAGACCAGATCAAAGCTTTTAATCATTAGCTGCTCCAGTTTACCTAAAACTTTCTTTTCTGTCCAACGCTCTTTTTTCTTGTTTTGCAGCCACTCGTAATAGCTCACGGCCACGCCGCCGGCGTTGGCCAAAACATCCGGCACGATTACTATGCCATTTTCCAAAAGAATCGGCTCGGCCGTCGGATTGATCGGGCCATTGGCCAGCTCCACGATTACTTTTGCTCTGATGCGGCGCGCATTGTCATCGGTGATTTGACTTTCCATCGCCGCCGGAATCAGAATATCCGCATTGCTTTCCAATTGCTCTTCAATTGTGATCTGATTTTTCTCGCTGTAATCGCACACATCGCCCACGCAATAACAGCCGGCCACATAGCCTTTTTCATCGGCGCATTTTTTAACGGCGTAAGGATTTAATTCTTGGCTCCCTGAAAGCGCGCCATGGCTATCCGAGAGCGACACGATTTTGTAGCCTTTGTCAAAAAGAAATTTTGCAACATATGATCCCACATTGCCAAATCCTTGAATCGCTACAGTAATGTCTTTCGGCAATTTTTTTAAAATATGTTTGGCAGCTTGGTCCACAATTACGGCTCCGCCATATCCGGTCGCTGCTTCTCGGCCCTCGCTCCCACCGTCTTTTACGGCTTTTCCGGTGACGATCGCCGCATCGCGCTTGCCCGAAACTTTTTCATATTCGTCAACCATCCAACCCATAATCGTGGAATTGGTATTCACATCGGGCGCCGGTACATCAGTGTCGGAAGTGATGAACGGCGCAAGCATACGCATATATCCGCGGCTCAGGCGCTCCAATTCTTTTTTGGATAATTCTTGAGGAGCGATTTTTACTCCGCCTTTGCCTCCGCCCATCGGTATCCCCACCACCGCGCATTTGATCGCCATCCAAGCGGACAGCGCCATTACTTCGTCTTTGCTCACGCTCTCATGAAAACGAATGCCGCCCTTATAAGGTCCGCAAGCGTTGTTGTATTGGGAACGCCAAGCCGGCACCATCCGGACAGTCTCATCGTCCATTAAAAGAGGGATATTAAATTCAAGCACTCTTTCCGGATATTTTAATTGTTCAATGATATTCGGATGAATGTTTAATTGCTTGGCAATGATTTCAATTTTATTAATCGTTGATTCAAACAAAGACATAACATTAGTACGCTATTGCAAACACCACTCGGTATTTCGCCGACTTGCCGCAATGGACGCAAGCCCCCAAGCTTTTCGGCTGATCAAATGGCATACAACGGATAGTGGCTTTGGTTTGTTCTTTGATTTTCAGTTCGCAAGAAGAATCTCCGCACCAATCGGCGTTTAAAAATCCTTTTTTGCCTTCAATCGTTTTTTTAAATTCTTCCCAAGAGCTTATTTCATGCGTATTTTCTTTTTGAAATTCCAAGGCGCGATTGTAAAGATTTTTCTGAATTGCTTCAAGAATTTCCGGAATTTTTTCCGCCAGCTCCGCTTGCTGCACAATTATTTTTTCTCCCGTGTCGCGGCGCGCGCAGACTACCTGATTCTTTTCCAAATCTTTTGGCCCGATTTCCACGCGAATCGGCACGCCTTTTCTTTCCCAATTAAAAAATTTCCAAGCCGGCCGCTCATCGCGCTCGTCAATCTTATATCTTACATCTTGCAACTTCAAGGCGAGCTTTTGCGCTGCGGCTTCAACCGACTCCCTCTCTTTTTCATCTTTCCAAATCGGCACAAAAACAATTTGCGTTGGCGCGATTTTCGGGGGTAAAATTATGCCTTTATCATCGCCGTGCGCCATAATCAGAGCGCCGATCAAGCGCGTGGATACTCCCCAGCTGGTTTGCCAGGCAAATTGATTCTCCCCTTTTTCATCCAAAAATTTCACATTGAAAACTTTGGAAAAATTCTGCCCCAGATTATGCGAGGTGCCGCCTTGCAAAGCTTTTTTATCCTGCGTCATTGTTTCAAAAGTGTAAGTGCGCAGGGCTCCGGCAAATTTTTCATTTTCGCTCTTTTGCCCCGCAAGCACCGGGATCGCCAAATATTCTTCAAGAAAATTTTTATACATTTCAAGCCGCATTCTGGCTTCCGCTTCCGCCTCCTCGGCTGTTTTATGCGCTGTGTGCCCTTCCTGCCATAAAAATTCCGAAGTGCGCAAAAAAAGCCTGGTGCGCATTTCCCAGCGCACCACATTGCACCATTGGTTGATTTTCAGAGGAAGATCGCGCCACGAGTGAATCCATTTGGAAAAACTGTCGTAAATGATTGTTTCCGAAGTTGGGCGCACCACCAGACTTTCTTCCAGCTTTTTTCCTCCCGCGTGAGTGACTACGGCGAGCTCAGGCGAAAAGCCTTCCACATGTTTTTTTTCGCGTTCAAGAAATTCGTGCGGGATGAAAAGAGGAAAGTAGGCGTTTTCCACGCCCGTGTCTTTGAATTTTTGATCTAAAATTTTTTGAATGTTTTCCCAAATCGCATAGCCGTTCGGCCGGATCACCATACAGCCTTTCACCGGCGCGTAATCCGCCAATTCCGCAGCCGCGATCACATCCTGATACCATTCGGAAAAATCCTCTCCCCTTGGCGTAATTTTTACTTTAGCTTCTCTGTCTGACATAAATAAAAAATCAGCGGATTAGTAGAAGACATTCGAACTTTCTTTCAGTCCTCCCCAGAGACTGACAACCTGAAATTTCAACTGGAAAAGGTCTTCTTAAAGACACCCCCTTCAATCCTCTCGTCACTATAGCGTTTTAAGACAAATCTGTCAAAAGCCAGGTTGACTTCTTATTGCCGTTTTTTTTTGGAATTTTTATTATCATATCATGATTATTTGAGGCAACAAGGAGGGATATATTGCCCACTGCGGCAACAACCGAAAGCCTTGACTTGCTTTGGCAAACAAGCGTATAATAAACATATTAATAAATTCTTAATTTCTTAATTTTATGCAAATCCATCAGCCCGATGTTTTAAAGGGGGATAAAATGGCAATATTAAAAGTGAGACGATTTTCCCAGATCACTCTGCCGTCCAAAATCCGAAGGAAGTTTAAGCTTTCCGAAGGAGATTATCTGGAAGTGGAGGAGGTTAAACAAGGAATTCTTTTAAAGCCGGTATCGGTGGTAGAAAAAGAAATAGCCTGGGAAAAGGTATTTAAGGCTATGGAGGGGGTAAAGGAGAAAAAAAAGCCGTCTAAAAAGAGCCTTAGAGCCAAAGAGCAGGAAATCGCCAGATTAGTCAAGGGGTCAAGAAAGAAAAAATAATATGAAGGTGGTTCTTGATTCCGGAATCCTGGTCAGTGCTTTTCTTACGCCTAAAGGCATTTCTTCCGAGCTTCTCCGCTTAGCCCGTAAAGAGATTTTTCAAGTCTATCTTTGCGACGAGATCTTAAAAGAAGTCCGGATGGTTCTTTTAAAATATCCGCATATCAGAGATAAATATGCCTATTCCAACCGGCAAGTAGCAATGTTCTGCCAAGGATTAAAGAATGCTGTAAATATTGTTTCCAAAATCCCAACCATCAAAGCCGTTGCCAATGACCCCAACGATGATATGATTGTAGCCTGCGCCGCTAAGGCGAGGGTTAATTTTATTGTGAGCCGGGATGAGGATTTGCTGAGACTAAAAAAGTATAAATGGATAAAAATTGTATCACCTGAAGAATTTATTGAAGTTTTAAGAAAAGAAAATATTTAATCGAAATATGATAATAACAAGGAAAGATAGGATCAAAAAACCATCCATAAATCCTACTGGAGAACAGATTTATGAAATGATTGGTCGCCCTAAATATTTGGGCGGCGCAACAAAACATAGTTTTGGGCATGTGGTAATCCCGCCCAAATGCTCATCCCGCCTGCATTATCACCCGGAAGCCGAGGAAACATATTACATTCTTAAAGGAAAAGGAAAGATGCTTATTGATGGAAAGGAGCATTTTGTGCACTCTGGCGATGCAATATTTATACGCCCCTCTGAAAAACACCAAATATTTACAGAAGGAAATAAGGATTTGGAATTCATTGTGATTTGCGCTCCATCCTGGGAGCCGACAAATAGCGTCTTTGTTGATGGAAAATAAATTTTATTAGAATCATTTCAATGCCTATATCATCAAAAACCAGAGGATGGAAAAAAAGTTCGATTCTCGTTAGTGCTGTGGACAAAATGGATGGTATTAAAAATTTTCCCCCGAAAAGAAAATAGAAAAACCGCTGATGTCAGCGGTTTTTCTGAGAGGATTAAAATTGCTCACTTAGACAAGTTGATCAGCGGGTAACGGGAATCGGACCCGTAGCTCGTCCTTGGCAAGGACGTATATTACCATTATACGATACCCGCAAATCTTTATATATGATAGCACTTTTTTATTTAAAATCAAGGGAGCATAAATCAAATACCGCCCCGAAGCCTCGGAGCGGTACTGTTTACCAGTTTAAGTTTTTTTATTATAAAAACGCCACGAGTAGGAGGGCCACGATGTTTAAAATTTTGATCATCGGATTGATGGCCGGGCCGGCGGTGTCCTTGTATGGATCGCCGACCGTATCGCCCGTGATCGCGGCTTGATGGGCGAAAGAGCCTTTGCCGCCGAAATTTCCGGATTCAATGTATTTTTTGGCATTGTCCCAAGCGCCGCCGCCCGAAGTCATAGAAATCGCCACGAAAATTCCGGTGACAATGCTGCCCACCAAAACGCCGCCCAAGACTTTAGCCGCATCATTGGGAAAAAAGAAAACAATCAAAAGGGGAGTGGCCACCGGAATCATCGCCGGCAAGATCATAGCGCGCAAAGCGCCGCGCGTGACTATGTCTACCGCTTGGCCGTAATCAGGCTTGGCGGTTCTTTCCATAATTCCCGGAATTTCTCTGAATTGCCGGCGAACTTCTTCCACCACATTACCGGCCACTTTACCCACCGCTTCCATAGCGTACGCGCCGAAAAGATAGGGGAGAAGACCCCCGATAAAAAGCCCGATAATCACAAAAGGATCGCTCAATAAAAATTCAACGCTCTTGCCGGATTTTTCAATTTCTTGAACATACGAAGCGAAAAGCACGGTGGCGGCTAAGCCCGCCGAGCCAATGGCATAGCCCTTGGTCACGGCTTTAGTGGTATTGCCCACCGCATCCAAAGGATCGGTGACTTCGCGCACTTCTTTGGGCAGACCGGCCATTTCCGCGATTCCGCCGGCATTATCCGTGATCGGCCCATAAGCGTCAAGCGTCACAATGATACCGGTAAGGGACACCATGCTCATTGCGGCAATCGCTATCCCGTAAAGCCCGGCCAATTGGTACGCGCCGAAAATCGCACCGGCTATGACGATCACGGGCAGAGCGGTTGATTTCATAGATACGGCCAATCCGGCAATAACATTTGTGCCATGCCCGCTTTGGGAAGCGGCCGCGATTGATTTTACCGGCTTGTATTTGGTTGAAGTGAAATATTCCGTAATAGCCACAAGCAATATGGTGACACCCAGACCGATAAGAGTCGCCAAGTAAATATTCCAAGACGAATATTCAATATCTTTAATTAAATTATCGGTGATAAAATAAAACCCGACAGCCGAAAGTACGGCTGAGATGGCTACCCCTTTGTATAGCGAAGCCATAATCGCGCCATTGGCGTTTAATTTAGTAAACCAAGTTCCAACAATTGAGGCGATAATCGCGACCGCACCCAAAGCGATCGGATAAACAATTATAAATTCATTGCCCGGAAACATAAAAGATCCCAAAAGCATCGTGGCGATGGTGGTCACGGCGTAAGTTTCAAAAAGATCCGCGGCCATTCCGGCGCAGTCGCCCACATTGTCGCCTACATTGTCCGCGATCACGGCCGGATTTCTCGGATCGTCTTCGGGAATTCCTTTTTCCACTTTCCCGACCAAATCCGCGCCCACATCAGCCGCTTTGGT
>JBBUEG010000074.1:8156-12640 GCA_038056985.1 Patescibacteria group bacterium
ATGGTCTTGTACTGCCGATTGAGGTAGGCCTTGGCGCCCGCTTGAATGGCGAAGGCAATTTCTTGCATTTTTTCCGATCCGGCCGGAAGCTTAATAATCCACCGCGCCAATAATAATCCTGACACAATGGCGATAACGCCGGAAAGTATGGAAAGATTTAAATACATATTATATAAAAATTTTAATTTTAATGATTTTTTAATTTTGCAATTATTATTCCTCTTTCTTTTCTTCGCTTTCTTCAACCTCCGTTTTGTTTTCTATTGGTTTTTCTTCAACCGCTTCCACTGCTTCAATTGCTTCAATTGCTTCACCTTCAGCTATTTCAGTTTTATTTTCTTCAATATTTTCGCCTTCAATTATTTCTTCCGGTTTTTCTTCCGTTCCTTCCGGCTTTTTCTCAATCAAACTAATTTTCCAGCCCGTGAGTTTTGAAGCCAGCCGCACATTTTGTCCGCCGCGGCCGATGGCCAAAGAAAATTGGGCCGAATCAACTTCCACGGACGCTTCCTTTGCTTCTTCATTGAGCTTAATATTCAAGACTTTGGCCGGAGCCAGAGCATTGGTGATAAATTCTATCGGATCATCGCTGTATTCTATGATGTCAATTTTTTCTCCGCCCAATTCGGAAATGACGGTTTGCACGCGCGATCCTCTCTGTCCCACGCACGCGCCGATCGGATCAATGTTTTCTTCCATTGCCTTGACCGCGATTTTTGATCGTTCGCCGGCTTCCCGGGCTACGGCTCTAAGTTCTACCGCGCCATTGGCGATTTCCGGCACTTCAATGGCGAAGAATTTGCGCACCATTTCGGGACTGGCGCGCGAAAGCACCACCTCCGGCCCGCGCGGCCCGATGCTCACCGAATTGACCACCGCTTTAATGCGCTGCCCGGAATCATACCGTTCGCGCGGGATTTGCTCGGACGGCGGCACAATGGCTGTGACGCTTCCCAAATTGACCAAAACCAGGCGGCCTTCCACTCTCTGCACCGTCCCGACAATGATTTCTCCTTCTTTGCCTTTGTACTCGTTGAAAATCATTTCCCGCTCGGCTTCGCGCAGTCTCTGAATCACCACTTGTTTGGCCGTCTGCGCGGCCATGCGGCCAAATTCGGCCGTCGGAAAAAGCTCGGTTTTTATCTCATCGCCGGTCTTGGCGTCCGGATGATCTTTAATGTATTCGGAAAGTAAAATTTCCGATCGTGGATTGATTTCTTCCTTGTCTTCGGCCGGGCCTTCCACAATCGTTTTGATGTCAAAAACGCGGAATTGGCCGGTTTTCGGCTCAAATTCCACTTTGATATTTTCGTTTTTTTCTCCGAAGTCTTTGCGGTAAGCCGCGGCCAACGCCGCTTCAATGGTGGCCACCACTTGCTCTATTTGCAAATTTTTTTCTTCGCAAATCTGCTGAATCGCCTGATAAATTTGTGAGGACATAATATGAATTGATAAAAAAATGACTAGCCTAATTGGCTAGTTTCTAAATAACAGTGTAGCATACTGTAAAATTTTGTCAAATTTCGCTGGCTCTAAAAAGAAAGAAGGGTGAGAATTTTAATAATTCTCACCCCCGATGTCGTTATGCGACAATTTTACTTCTTATCTTAAAACTTTTTTTAATTTTTTCAAGAAAGAGTCTTCCGTTGTAAAGTACTGGTGAACTGCATCCTCAATGGTCGCTCGTTCTTTCTTAAAGATTCGAGTGGTTTCTTCTGCACCCCATTTGTTTTTGAACAGTTTTGCTGTATATACAAATGGGTCGTTAAACTCAAATCTATGGTAGCATTCTTTTGCTACCCATGTTACATATTTGCTAGCAACCAGGCTAGCGATTTTTTTATCCCAACTTTCGGGGGGGGAAGCCTCCCTATTTCTCCCATACACCGGTTGAGCCAGTCCGGCATAATCCTGCCCCATTGAATTACCTGCCCAAGGAGGGCAATCACACATCGATGCGCCACAATTTGAACATCCCACTTTAATCACCTCCTTTTAAATAGATTTATTAAACTCCTTGAAAAGAGCATTTGAGCTTTCAAAAATTGAAAACCCAAGAATAGTGAACTGTATATCAAAATCGTTATTTTGTCAAGCGTAATAATAAAAAATTACACTATCGTGCGCCAAAATTTTTTAAAAAATCTTTATACTTGATCCCGCCTTTGCCCAAATATCGCCCGGGCTTGTGTTCGGTGATTTTGTGCGTTACTTTTCTTCGGCGGAATTCCAGACTAAATAAAATATTTGTTTCATTACATTTGAAATGTCTCTATTTTCTATTAAAATGCCCTGGATATACCTATGAGAAATGATCTGTGTGAAATTATCGTAAATTTCAACGGAAATATTACTGGAATAATCTTTTTCTGACAAGGCTTTCATTTCCAAGTTGAATTTTTTCATCGTTTCTTCTTCTAAATATTTTTGTATTGATTTGCTAAATGTTGTAATGGCCTTCCTTTTAATCTTATTCGCTTTTAATTCCTCATTTGATTTTAACCAATATTTTTGCAAAAAATCAGGAGTGTCTTTTTGGTGCGCGAAAAAAGCAACAAGAGATCTCTCTTCCTCCGGCTTATTCTTCATAACTTTGATAAGTTGACTGTACATTTCTTTAATTCCATCAAGTCCTTCATAGTAAGAGACGCTGGCCTTTTCTTCATTTGTTTTTTGTATGGCCAAAAGTTCCGGCAACATTTCTTCGGCGGTTGCAATTTTTTCTTTTATAAGCGATAGGCATTCCCTCGGAGACTTAGCCATGAAGCAGTGTTTTCTTTTATAGGGTATTTTTAAAGCAAATCCTTTACTGACTAAATTGTCCAGAACAACATGCGCGGTCGGTTTTTTAAGTCCGCTTCTCATAGCAATAGTGTAAGCTGTCGCTTTTGCTAACGGCAAAAGAGCCAAATATGCTTTAGCTTCTTTCTCATTCAATCCGAGACTAATTAATGCTTCTATGGATTTCATATAAGCATTATACCGCAAATACATTATTAGTCAATAATTTTGATGACTATTACAATTTGCCTATTTTATCCTTTGTTTTATTGGTTATATTCATATATTATATTCATAATATTTGACTATTATAGTCAATATTGTAACATAGTGGTGTTGCATGTTCATTAAAACAAATTTAACAAAGGAGGAGGTGATATAAAATGTCAAAAGAATATGATGATTGTAAGAGAGTCCTTAAAAGCAAGACCCCGGATGAGTATAAAATCCGGGAAATCGCAAAAATAATGATGCCAGGACATTGGGCATACTTGACAACGGAGGAGCAGGAGGAACTACAAAAGAAGTCGGACGAATTGCGTGGACGATGAGCTTTTACTCCTCAATTATTGCGTTCCCTTGAAGCATTTATTGTTTCAAGGGATTTTTTTGTCCGAAATTCATTAAGAACTCTTTGTATTTGATCCCGCCTTTGCCCAAATATCGTCCGGGCTTGTGCTCCGTGATTTTGTGGCCGTGATAATCAGTGCCGCCGAAATAAGGATTCAGACCGTGTTTTTGGCAGAGTTTTATAAGCCATTTTGTTTCCGCTCCGGAATTTCTTTCCGTAAAACCTTCCAAGCCGTCCAAACCAAAGCTTTTTAATTTAGCCAGGGTTTTGTCAAAAATTTTTTCAAAATTTTTTATTCCTTTATTCTGCAGAAATTCGGTGTACACGGTCGGATGCGCCCACACGGCCAAGCCATTAGCTGACTTGATTAATTCTATCGCTTTTCGCGTTGGCAAAAAATCTCCTCGGTCAAAATGAAAAGGCCCGTCCTTTTTAATTTCTTTACCAGAGATTTCCCGCGCCTCAAGAAACGATAAACGGTTTTTTGATTTCTTAAGCATATCAATGGCTCTGGCGCGGCTCACCCAATAATGATTTATCACCGGACGAGGCAAGTCAAACATTTTTTCTATTTTTTCAGGCGATGTGGAAAAAACATTTCTTTTATTATATTGACTAATAAAGCCGGCAATCTGCCGTTGCCGAGATTGGATATTATAAGCCAAACTTTTCTTGTCTGTTTGAAGTTTTTTCAGATCAAAATTATATCCCAAAATATGCAATTCGGCATCCGGAACACCGGGCTGCCGGTAGGTGGTGGATATTTCAATTCCGGCCACCGCGGCAATATTTTTTAGAGCGCAAAGTTTTAAAAATAATTCCTGCCCGCCAATTTTATCATGATCGGTGAGAGCTGCGGCTTTCAAACCGGCCCGCTTTATTCTTTTTACCAATTCGGGGACAGGGCAATCGCCGTCGCTATAGTGGCTGTGAATATGCAAATCCGCCTCGCGAAGTTTTATTTTTTTCATAATTTTGAAAATTGATTTTTATTAAATTATATTTAAGTATAACACAAAAACTTGCAACGCATACTCTTCCGAATCTATCGTGCATCCGGACGATCGTTCTAATACACGATAGAGATTTTTTATTTTAAAAAAATCGCCAGCCTTGACTTTCTTCTATTATT
>JBBUEG010000074.1:12740-13956 GCA_038056985.1 Patescibacteria group bacterium
AGTTCCAAAATCAGTAGCGCACATTGCGGAATTTCCCAATGAGGGACCATGGACAACCAAATCCGGTGGAGAATTGAATGTTTTATTCGCGCGCCATTTAAGCATTATTAACGGCATATTTTTCGAGTATGACGCGCGGGAGCTGGAAAAAATCCCCAGAGACATTAGAGGTTTGCGAATGTACCGCGTAGACAATATCCCCAAGGGCGGGATCGGCGGAAATGAATTTCACCGGATCAGGCAGGAAATAATTGTTCCGATCAGGGGCCGACTTGTTTATGAGTGCGAGGATTTATTTGGCCAAAAAAGGGATTATGATCTAACGCCCGAAACCAGTATCTGGATCCCTCCGCTCGTGATGCATTCCTACGAAGCTCTGGAAAATGACAACGCAATCATCGTCGTCGCCAACACTCTTTACGATGCGTCGGACAAGGAGACATGGGACACCTATTCATTGAAAGTATTTTATGCTTTTCAAAAAGAATTCCAGGAAAGCGAGAAAAAAAACAAAAGAAATAAATCAATGGCCCACAAAGATGTTTAAATCTTTATTTTAGGCAGAGTCCGCTATCGCATTCGCCCCAAGCATAAACACTTGGGGCTTTTCTATTTTCAAACTAACTCTATGCCCTGAAAATGTTTCAGCTCCACCGTATCCTCATTAATTTGAATGGCGATGAAATCAGCGCGGATGTTTTCTTCTGGAATTCTATTTTTGAGACAATAATAGCGGATCATTCGCAAGATCCGCTTTTTCTTTGTGTAAGTAAGCGATTCTACAGCCGAGCCAAATCGGTCAGAGGAGCGAGTCTTTACTTCGCAAAAAATTATTTTGCCATTGCATTGCGCCACTATGTCAATTTCCCCAAACCGTTTGCGAGCATTTGTTTCAATTATTTTATATCCCAAATCTTTATAATATTTTTTAGCCAATCCTTCTCCCAATTTTCCAATACTGCTATTATCCAATTCCGCCAGATCGGAATAATTATAAACTTTAGTAATTAAATCATCATTATTGCTACTTGACTTTTTGTTAAAAAAATTGGATAATTTGTTGATTATACTCACACTATACAATAAATTGGATATTTTAGCAACTTTATGATACAATTTTATCTAATATTAGCCCAAAATGAAATTTACTCGCCATAAATTCATTAATTGGCTTCAAACTCAACTCGTTTGCCAGTTTTTTTAGATTTTCTTTTGA
>JBBUEG010000075.1:0-3042 GCA_038056985.1 Patescibacteria group bacterium
AGGCGGAGCTTTTACCCCCACACCAAAATTTGGTGTTGGGGGTTTATTTTTTTCTAAATTTGTGTTAATATAAAGCCATAGAGAAATTAGCTCTATTTTAATTTGCGTATAAATTTTAATATTAGTATGTCAAAAAATAAAGAAGAATTAAATAAAAAACCAGACGAATATAAGGCTGAACAGATTACCGTTTTGGAAGGATTGGATCCTGTAAGAAAAAGGCCCGGAATGTATATCGGATCAACCGGTCCCGAAGGGCTGCACCATCTGATCTGGGAAGTGGTGGACAATTCCATTGATGAGGCTATGGCCGGGTATTGTAAAAATATTGTCGTGAGAATGTTGCCGGAAAGCAGGATTGAAGTGGAAGACGACGGCCGCGGCATCCCGATTGATATTCATAAGCAAACTAAAAAAAGCGCTTTGGAAACAGTGCTCACGGTGCTTCACGCCGGAGGAAAATTCGGCGGCAGCGGATACAAAGTGTCCGGAGGTCTGCATGGAGTCGGCGTGTCAGTGGTGAACGCTCTTTCCGTGTATCTTAAGGCAAGCGTAAAGCGTGAAGGAAAATTATGGGAACAAGAATATAAAAGAGGTAAGCCCTTAGCCAAAGTAAAGCCGGTGGGTAAAGCGGAAGGCACCGGCACGACGATTTTATTTGATCCGGATCCGGAGATTTTTCCCAAAATTGAATTCAGCCGCGAATATGTTTTGAATCATTTACGCCAGCAAGCATATTTGACCAAGGGCATAAAAGTCACCATTATTGACGCCCAGACCGACGAGAAAAATGTCAAAGACGAACAATCTAATACTTTTTATTTTGAAGGCGGGATCGCGTCTTATGTAAAACATTTGAACAATACCAAAGACGCCAAGCACGAAAATATTTTTTACATTGAGAAAGAAGCGGACGGCTTGGGAGTGGAAGCGGCTTTCCAGTACACGGATGATTATAAAGAATCCGTATTCACTTTTGCCAATAATATTCATACGATTGAGGGCGGTACGCACCTTTTGGGCTTTAAATCCGCTCTTACCCGCACGCTTAATAATTACGCCAGAAAGCAAGGATATTTGAAAGAAAAAGACGAGAATTTATCGGGCGATGATGTGCGGGAAGGCCTCACTGCGGTAATCAGCATTAAAATTCGCGAACCGCAATTTGAGGGCCAAACCAAATCAAAGCTGGGCAATACGGAAGCGCGGGGAGCGGTGGAATCGGTGGTGGGAGAATATTTGGCAATATATTTGGAAGAGCATCCGAAAGACGCGGAAGCGATAATTTCCAAATGCGTCCTGACAGCGCGGGCCAGGCAAGCGGCCAGGGCCGCGCGCGATACGATTTTGCGCAAAGGCGTTTTGGAAGGATTGACTTTGCCCGGCAAATTGGCTGACTGTTCTTCAAAAGACGCAATGCAATCCGAGCTTTTCATCGTAGAGGGAGATTCGGCCGGAGGCAGCGCCAAACAAGGCCGGAATCGGGAATTTCAAGCTGTTCTTCCTTTAAAAGGAAAGATTTTAAATGTGGAGCGGGCAAGAATTGATAAAATGCTGGCCAACAATGAAGTGAAATCAATCATTATCGCTTTGGGGACGAGCATTGGCGAACAATTTGACATTTCCGGTTTGCGCTACGGCCGGATAGTGATTATGACCGACGCGGATGTGGACGGATCGCATATCAGGACTCTTTTGCTTACATTGTTTTACCGGTATTTCAAAGAGCTGATTGAAAAAGGGCATATCTATATTGCCAAGCCGCCGCTTTATCAAATTAAAAAAGGCAAAGAAGTGCATTATGTTTTTTCAGACAGTGAAAAAGAAAAAGTGGTTAAAGATATGATGCAGAAAAAAGCGGAAAAAGCGCAGGAAAAAGAAAAAGCGGCAAAATCTGATGAAGCTTCAGTTTCAGAGCCGGGTACCGAAGGAAGTATTGAAATAGGCGAGACCCTCCCGGGCGGCATCAACATCCAGCGCTATAAAGGTTTGGGAGAAATGAATCCCGGGCAGCTTTGGGAGACGACTCTTGATCCGGCCAATCGCGTAATGAAACAGGTGACGATCGGCGAAGCCTCGGAGGCGGACAAAATTTTTGATATTTTGATGGGCTCCGAAGTCGCCCCAAGAAAACACTTTATCCACACTCAAGCCAAGAGCGTCAAGAATTTGGATATTTAGTCATAAAACTTGCATCTTGCAACTTGTAACTCAAAAAGTTGCGAGCTTCACGATGCAAGATACAGGACATTATGTATCTTTTATTTGACATCGGCGGGACGAAGATGAGAATTGGAGTGGCTGAAAATTTTAAGAAAATTTCAAAGACCGTGATTTTGCCGACTCCGAAGAGTTTTGCGGACGGAATGGCGCTTTTTGAAAAAGCGGCTAAAGAATTGGCCAGCGGCAAAAAAATAGAAGCCGTAGCGGGCGGGATTACCGGGCCTTTGGATAAAAATAAGACAATGATTCTGAATGCTCTGAATTTGCGGGGATGGAGCAAAAAACCTCTTGTCAAAGAATTAAAAAAGATATTCAAGGTGCCGGTATTTTTGGAAAACGACGCGGCGCTAGCCGGTCTTGGCGAAGCGACATTTGGCGCGGGAGTCGGGAAAAAAATTGTCGCGTATCTGACTGTCAGTACCGGAGTGGGCGGCGCAAGGATCGTTAATGAAAAAATCGATCAAAACGCCTTTGGATTTGAGCCCGGGCATCAGATTATTTTTTTGAACAAAGAAGCCATCACCTTGGAAAATATGGTTTCCGGTACGGCTATTGAGAAAAAATACGGCAAAAAACCGTATGAAATTTATGATGGTAAAATTTGGGATAAAGTCGCGAAGAATTTGGCGTATGGATTGCACAATGTGACGGTTTTGTGGTCTCCTGATATAATAATTTTAGGCGGATCTGTAATGAAAAGCCTTCCGGTGGAGCGCGTACAGTACCATCTTTCAAAGATTTTAAAGATTTTTCCAAAACCGCCATTGATAAAAAAATCAAAATTAGGAGATTTGGCCGGTCTTCACGGCGCTCTGGCGC
>JBBUEG010000076.1:0-2485 GCA_038056985.1 Patescibacteria group bacterium
TTGGTCGTATTGCTGATTATCGGCCTTTTGGCCACTATTTCCGTGGTCGCGCTCGGCACTGCTCGCGCGAAGGGCCGAGACACCAGGAGATTGACCGATGTCAAAGGAATCCAAAACGCTTTGGAGCTTTATTTCCTTGATGTCAATGGGTACCCGGCGGTCGGATCCGCTACGGTACTCGGTACGGCTGCCAGCACGGGACGGTTTGATACTGCCGGATTCGGCGTTTCCACCGGAACAGGGACGCCTGTGTATATGGTGAAAGTTCCGGCAAATCCTACGCCCAATGGAGCTGCCTATACATACACCTCAACCGCTGCGGATAATGTGACGGCTTGTACAAGCGGAGCATGTCCATCTTACACGCTTACCTTTAATCTGGAAAGCGGCGCGGGAGGATACACCACCGGCGCTCACACCGCCACTCCTCCGGATGTGATTCAATAATAAGATTTAGTTGGTTTGGTAAACCAAGCAAGAGTTCCCTCTCCGACCGCGGTCGGGGAGGGCTTTTGTTTTTGGATATAAAATTATATAATAATCTCATGCTTGAAATCACTTTGTATTCAATTTTATTTTTTCTTTTCGGCTCGGCGATTGGAAGTTTTTTGAATGTCGTTATTTTGCGCGCGCCCAAGCGAAAAAGCATTGTAAAAAATCGTTCGCACTGTCCCAAATGCAAACATAATTTAAGCATTCTTGATTTGATTCCGGTTTGGAGCTTCCTGTTTTTACGCGGCCAATGCCAATACTGCAAGAAAAAAATATCTTGGCAGTATCCGCTGGTTGAAGCAATAACCGGCATTGTCTTTGTTTTGGGATTTTTAGTCTTGGGCTTTTCGCTTGAATCTTTATTTTTCGCTATTTACGCGAGCTTTCTAATCGCGATTTTTGTTTTGGATTACACCAAATACATTATTCCTGACTTTTTGAGCGTTCCGGCGATGTTTATCGGTTTACTCGGTTCAATTATTATTACAATCAGCGATTCAAAAATATTCTCAATCTCCGCGCTCACGGGGCTTTTTGTCAATCTCGGCATCGCCGTATTGATTGGCGGAGGATTTTTCTTGGTGCAATTTTTAATTTCCCGCGGCCGGTGGGTGGGCGGAGGAGATATCAGGCTCGGAGTAGTGATGGGCCTGATGCTCGGGTTCCCCAATATTATTGCCGCTCTCGGCATTGCTTATGTCATTGGGGCTTTTTGGGGAATCGGCTTGATAGTTTTGAAAAGAAAAACCATCAAAGGCGTTTTGCCGTTCGGGACATTTTTGACCATCTCAACGATTATTTGTTTGCTATGGGGAAATGAAATTGTAAAAGCGTATCTTGGGTTTATTGGGTTTTAATTTATGTCTGACAAAGTAAAAGTCAAAGTCCGTATTGAAAAACTCCGTGATGAAATTAATCGTCATCGCTATTATTATCATGTCTTGGATAAGCAGGAAATTTCCGAAGCGGCGCTTGATTCGCTTAAGCACGAATTGGCAAAACTGGAGGAGCGATTTCCTGATTTGATCACGCCCGATTCGCCGACCCAAAGAGTGGCTGGACAGCCTTTAGATGAATTTAAAAAAGTAAAACATAGAGTTCTAATGATGTCGCTTAATGATGTCTTTGATGCGGAAGAGCTGGAGGCTTGGCTTAAACGAATTAAAAAATTGGCGCCGCAAGAGCCGGCGTGGGATTTTTATAGTGAAGTAAAATTGGACGGATTGGCTATTTCTTTGGTTTATGAGGATGGAATTTTGGCGCAAGCGGCGACGCGGGGAGACGGACAGACCGGAGAAGATGTGACGCAGAATATCAAGACCATTGAAGCGATTCCCGTCAGATTAACGAATCCTCTGGAATCGGCCGCAAAACAAAAAGAGCTTGCCGAGCGCGTAAAATCGTTTGAAAAAAAATACCAATGCGATGCCTCGGGAATTTTCAATAAAATACTTTCCGGCCGATTTGAAGCAAGAGGCGAGGTTTATTTGGCAAAAAAAGATTTTGCCAAACTCAATGAAGAACAGGAAAAAAAAAGCGAGGAACGATTCGCTAATCCGAGAAATGCCGCGGCCGGCACTATCCGTCAGCTTGATTCTAAAATCACGGCCGGACGGCGCTTGAGTTTTTTCGCTTACGATATTATCGGCGATTTTGGCCAAGCGACTCACGAACAAGTTCACGAGATTATTGAGCTTTTGGGATTTCCCAAGAATCATTGGAATAAATATTGCGCAGACCTTGAAGCTGTGGAAAAGCATCACAATGAAATCGGCAAAATGCGGGACAAATTGCCTTTCCAAATTGATGGGACTGTGATCGGCATAAATTCCATTAAATTATTTAAGAATTTGGGTGTGGTCGGCAAAGCGCCGCGCGGCATGGCGGCTTATAAATTTCCGGCCGAACAAGCCACGACAGTGGTTGAAGATATAATCGTTCAAGTGGGCCGGACCGGAGCAATGACTCCGGTGGCGCATTTAAAGCCGGTGGT
>JBBUEG010000077.1:0-1264 GCA_038056985.1 Patescibacteria group bacterium
TTGATCGCGTTGTCCACGAAATTGAGAATCACATCGCGGAGCTTGTCAAAATCGGCGGTGAAAGGCGGGATTTTTTCTTTGGGTTCGTCAAAATACAAATCAAGTTTTTTGGCCTTAGCCTGATTGGACATTTCCATGATTACCGATTTGATCACATCGGAAATTTGAGTCTCCCGCTTGTCCAGATGAAGCCTCCCGGCTTCAATGCGCGAGACATTGAGGAAAATATTGATGAGCCGAATCAGCCGTTCGGAATTATCCAGCATCTGCTTCATAATTCCTTTTTTCTTGTCATCCAGCGCCCCGAAATCCCCATCAATCAGCATTGATAAATATCCCTTGATGCCGGTCATCGGGCTTCTCAATTGATGGCTTGCTATGGAAATAAATTCGGATTTGGTCTGGTCCAGTTCTTTCAAATATTCGTTGGCTTCTTCCAATTTGCCGGAATAACTTTTCACGGCATCATAGAGCCGCACATTCCTCACCACAATGCCCATTTGATCGGCCAGGGAGCGCATCATCTGAAGCTCCTGATCTGTCACCTCACCCTGATTTTTATTCAAACCAAAATTGATCAGTCCGATCGCTTCGTTTTCCACAAAAATCGGCACAGCGATCACGGTCTTCATCCCCAAAAGCTTTTGCATTTCGTCAATTAAAGTCTTGGGCAAAGGCGGATGCACAAAATCGGAAAATTTATTGCTCATTTTCATTGAGCCGGACTTAAACGCGTCCGCGTTTAAATTATCGTCAGCATCATTAATCTCATACTCAAACGGCGATTTTGGCAAAACCTTGATGGCCATTTGAGTCAAGGGCGTTTTGGTGATCGCGCTCGGCCGCAAGGCCTTTTTTTCTTTATCGTAAAAATAAATAATCCCGCCAATGTAGCCGAGCTCAGTGTGAATGGAATCGGCAATCGTCTGGGTGATCTGGCTCAAATCAAGAGTCTTGGTGATTAGATTGGTGATTTTTTGCAAAGCGCCCAAATCTTTGTTGCGCAAAGCGATCTGGGAATTGGTGATGCGCAGATCTTGGGTGGCTTTTTCCACTTCCAATTGCAATTTTTCATTGAATAATTTGAGGTCGGCGTAAAGCTTTGTATTTTCCACGGCAATCCCAACTTGATGGGCGTACAGGTCAAGAATCTGCAGATCTTGCGCCGTGTAAATATCCCCGCTTTTTTTGACGCCAAAGCCGAATATCCCCACCAATAACAAAAAGTATGACAACTTTTTTTCTGTTTCATGATCCTATAGAT